>CAXMLT010000430.1:0-4988 GCA_964194245.1 uncultured Hyphomicrobium sp. | reverse complement strand
GGGCGCGCACGGCGCCTTCACCTGGGGCGTGCTCGACCGGCTGCTCGAGGAGGGCGACCTGGAGATCGAGGGCATCTCCGGCACCTCGGCCGGCGCAATGAATGCCGCCGTGCTCGCGAGCGGCTACATTGCTGGCGGCGCGGACGGAGCCAAGGCGGCGCTAGAGGAGTTCTGGCGCCGCGTCGCCTGGGCCGCGCAGTTCAGCCCCTTTCGCCGCACGCCGCTCGACATCATGCTCGGCCGCTGGACGCTCGATACGTCACCGGCTTTCATCGCCTACGATCTCACCTCGCGCATGCTCTCGCCCTACTCCTTCAATCCGCCGGGCACCAACCCGCTGCGTGACATCCTGGCCGAGAGCATCGATTTTACCCAGCTCGCCGCCGCGCCTATCCGCCTGTTCATCACGGCCACCAACGTGCGCACCGGGTGCGGGCGCGTTTTCCGCAATGCCGAGCTGACGCCGGATGTTCTGCTCGCCTCAGCCTGCCTGCCGATGCTGTTCCAGGCCATCGAAATCGACAACGAGGCCTATTGGGATGGCGGCTACTCCGGCAATCCGACCATCACGCCGCTCGTGCGCGCCTGCACCTCGAGCGATACGATCTTGGTACAGGTCAATCCGGTCGAGCGGCCGGGCACGCCGCGCTCGGCGCGTGAGATATTCGATCGCCTCAACGAGGTTTCGTTCAACGCGCCGCTGCTGAAAGAGCTGCGCATGATCGCGGTGCTGCGGCAGGTGAGCAACCCGGGCTATTGCGAGGGCGCGCGGTGGGCGGACATGCGCATCCACCGCATCGCGAGCCCGCTGATGCTGGACCTCGGCTACTCCTCCAAGCTCAACGGCGAGTGGGAATTTCTCACGATGCTTCGCGATGAGGGGCGCCGCTGCGCTGAAGAGTTTCTCACGGTGGCACGGGAACGATATCGGACACCGGTCGACGCTCGACCTCGATGTCCTACTCGACGCGGATCCGGAGATGGGACCGGCGAAGGTGCGATCAACGCCTGCGGAGCCGAAGGTGCGATCGCGCTCCAGGGTGTCCAAGAGCGGTTCAAGCGCGACGCGGCCAAAAGCCTCGAGCACACGTAAGCCCCGCGCCGCCTCCGTCGCCCATTGACCCGCCGCCCGGCTGACACCTACGGCACCGCTATGCTACTGCCCTTCTCGCAATCGGGGAGGGACCCATGCGCGGATTCGCTCGAGCATTCTTCGCTTCGGCCCTTATCTACGGCCTCGCCGGCCTGCTATTGGGCCTCGACATGGGCATTCGGCACGATCACGCCGAGCTGCCGACGCACGCCCACATCATGATGGTCGCTGGGTGAGCTTCGCGATCTTCGCCTTCTTCTATCACTGGTTCGGGCACGCGGTGCCGCCACTCCTTGCGAGCCTGCATTTCTGGCTTGCGCAGGTTTCGCTCGTGATCCTCGTGCTCGGGCTGGGGCTCATCTATGCGGGGCACGTAGAGTTCGAGCCGTTGGCGGCTGTCGGCTCCATCGGCTACCTGGCGTCGTTCGCGGTCTTTGCCGTGGGGGCGTTCATAGCGACGCGCTCGGCGTAGCCAGAGCGAGGTCCGATCAACGCCCGCGGAAGCCCGTCGCCAGCACGTAGAGCTCAGCCGAGTCCGAGCGCGACGCCGGCGGCTTCAAGTGGCGCACGGTCGCAAACGAGCGTTTCAAGAGATCCAGCAGCTCGCGCTCGGTGCCGCCCTGGAGCACCTTGGAAACGAAGGCGCCGCCGGGTGCGAGCACGTCGCAGGCGAAGTAGGCGGCGGCCTCCGCCAGCGCCATGATACGGATGTGGTCGGTGCGCGTGTGGCCGGTCGTGGGCGCGGCCATGTCGGAAAGGACGACGTCGGCACCGCCCCCGCGCAAGAGCGCCTTCAGGCGATCCTCGGCGCCCTCCGCGGTGAAGTCCAAGTGCACGACCTCTACACCGGGGAGCGGCTCCATCGGGTTGATGTCGATGGCGACGACCTGCCCCTTGCCGGCGACGGCCTGCGTGCGCTCCGCCGCGATCTGGCTCCAGCCGCCGGGCGCGGCGCCGAGGTCAACGACGCGAGAGCCCGGCTTCAGGAGCCGGTGCTTCTCGTCGATCTCGGCGAGCTTGTAGGCCGCGCGCGAACGGAAACCTTCCCGCTTCGCCGCGGCCACATACGGATCGTTGAGCTGGCGCTGCAGCCAGCGCTGCGAGGAGGCGGTGTGCCGGCGCGCAGTCTTGAGGCGGACGTGCATCTGGCGATCGCCGCCGCCGGGGCCACTCGTTTTCTGGCCCCTCGTTTTCTGGCCGCTCTTCTTCGAGCCGCTCTTTTGGGAGCCACTTTTGCCCCCGCCTTTGCTCCCACCTGTGCGCTTTGACATAGAGCTATGATCGCCGTCCGCGACGGCGGCGTCCGGTGCGCAATACGCCGTCCTCGGCCATGAGCGTCGTCAGAATGCCCTCGCGCAAGCCGCGGTCGGCAACTCGGAGGCGCTCGCACGGCCACAGGCGCAGAACCGCCTCGAGGATGGCGCAGCCGGCGAGCACGAGGTCGGCGCGGTCGCGGCCGATGCAGGGCTCGGCGATGCGCTGCTCGTAAGAGCGGCCAAGGAGATCGTAGGTGACAGCGCGGACATCGCGCAGGTTGAGCCAGCAGCCGTCGACGCGGTTGCGGTCGTAGCGTGGGAGGCCGAGATGGACGCCGGCGATCGTCGTCACGGTGCCCGAGGTGCCGAGCATGTGCACGCGCTTGCCGGCGAGACACTTTGCGAGCTGATGCTCGACCTCGAACGGCTCGAGCATGCGCGTGGTCTCGGCGACCATGCCCTCGAAGTCATCGGGTGCCACGTGGCGGCCGCCGAAGCGCTCGGCCAGCGTGACGACGCCGATCGGCAGCGAGGTCCACGCGACCATGAAGTTCTGCGCATCCGCCCGGTCGGTACGGCGCTCGCGACGCCAGTTGCGGCGGGAGAGATCGAGCAGGATCAACTCGGACGAGCCGCCGCCGATATCGAAGACAAGCACGTAATCACAGCTCGCGTCGATGAGCGCGGCGGAGCCCGAGACGGCGAGGCGCGCCTCGGCCTCGGGGGTCAAGATCTCGATGTCGAGGCCGAGGCGATCGTGCACCTCTGCCAGGAACTCGGCACTGTTGGCGGCGATGCGGCAGGCTTCGGTGGCAACGAGGCGGGAGCGGCGCACTTTTGCGCGGTCGAGCTTGGCGGCGCAGACCTTCAGCGCCTCGTGCGTGCGCGTCATGGCGGCAGGCGACAGTTGCCCCGTTTGCCCCACGCCCTCGCCCAGCCGGATGATGCGCGAGAACGCGTCGACAACGCGGAAGCCCCGGCGCGAAGGACGCGCCAGCAGCAGGCGGCAGATGTTGGTGCCGAGGTCGAGGGCGCCATAGACGGTGTCGCGATCGCCGCCATCGGCGCGCGCGTCGATGCGGGCGGGCGCCTGATCGTAGGGTGCGGCGTGGCGACCGCTGCCGTCGCCGTTGCGTTGCGCGTATGCGGGACCGAAATGGGAGACAGGCTCAGGGGCCGGGGCAATCCCCTCGGCCGCGGTGCTGGCGTCGGGCGCGTCCGTCGCGCCGCCGTCGTCAGGGTAGCCCTGCAAGGCCTAAACTCCAGCGCCTGGCATCGGGTCCCCGAACACTGAGGAACCTTAGTCATCAGGCGTCTCCTGGAAGACACTTAAATGTCACTCTATCAGCAAACGCGGCCACGTAAAGCCTAGCGCGTGCCTAGCACCTAAGCAGCAAGGCACTGAGAAGCGCGTCGTCCGACAATCCGGCCCGGTGTTTATCCACAGCGAAGCATGCTTACCCTATGGTCTCGAGGCCTTCGGACGACCGATCGGTGTCGCCGCTAGACCTCTGCGACGCCCGCTCGAGCAACCAACAGGAGACCGCCGGCCGCATGCGCGCGACATACCTTCTTCTGGCTGTGCTGCTGCTCGCGACGCCAGCCGCAGCGGGCGAGCTGCCGGAGGACGCGGGCAAGCGGCTGCTCGCCGCCTACCCCGGTGAGCTCGAGCGCATCGAGGGTAGCGTCCTCGTCTGGCGCGATGGCACCCGCATGCCCCTCGATGATGGCAAGGGCGCGAAGCCCTTCGCCGAGTGGCTCGATCACCCCGATATCGAGGACATGCTCGCGGTGCCATATCCCGCGGGTGACCTCGCGGCGCCGCCGGCGAAGGACGTGGACCCAGGGCGGGCGCGCAACGAGGCGTTCTTCAACAAGGTTTACGGCGACTGTCGCAAGGGCGAGGTCGAGAAGAACCTCGCAACCGTTGTCTGGCTGCCGAAGAAGACGGGCCAGAAGCTGCCCTTCAGCAAGATAAACGGCGCGGCAAAGGCGCTCGGGGCCGTGAGCCAAGAGCTCGACGAGCTGCCGGAGAAGTTCGACGTGTACCTCTTTCCCTCGGCCGGCACCTACAATTGTCGCGTCATCGCCGGCACCACACGCGTCTCCGCGCATGGCCAAGGCATCGCCATCGACATCGCGCTGAAGCATTCGGATTATTGGCGCAACACCACGCCCGGCAAGGACGGCGCCTACGCCTACAAGAACGCGATCCCCATGGAGATCGTGCGCATCTTCGAGAAGCACGGGTTCATCTGGGGCGGCAAATGGCACCACTACGACACGATGCATTTCGAGTACCGGCCGGAGCTTTTGGGGGCGGCGGGCGGGTGAATGCGAGTGGCGGGTTGCTAGGGCGGGGGCCAGCTGTTATATGCGCGCAACCGGCCGCCGCGCGTGCCGCGATCCCGGCATTGGGGGATCGTCTAATGGTAGGACTGCAGACTCTGACTCTGCCTGTCTAGGTTCGAATCCTAGTCCCCCAGCCAGCGACTAAGTTATTGATATTGCAGTTTATTATGTATTCATGCGGTTAGAAATTCCTTCGCAAATACCGCGCCTTTGCACTTAACGCCTCAAAAAATTCTCACGCGGCGAGGAGGTCTTTGCGCTCCGACCCCGACTGCACGATCCGCATC
>CAXMLT010000429.1:0-4437 GCA_964194245.1 uncultured Hyphomicrobium sp. | reverse complement strand
TCAAGGGCAACATGGACATCGAGCTCGCGGTGCAGGCGATCCAGCTCGCGCCGTCGATCGATCACATCGTGCTCTTCTCCGGCGACGGCGACTTCCGCAGCCTCGTCGCCGACCTGCAGCTCAGGGGCAAACGCGTCAGCGTCATCTCCACGCTGCAGTCGAGCCCGCCCATGATCGCCGACGAGCTGCGCCGCCAGGCCGACCAGTTCATCGACCTTGCCGATCTCGAGCCGATCATCAGCCGCGAGCCCTCGGCGCGGAACCCGCGTACGCCCAATGGACACGGCCGAACCGAGCGCGCGAAGGCGCCGGCAACCGATACGGCGACCCACGAAGGCGTCCCCGACGACGAGCTCTGAGGGGACGCTCACGCCGCGGTCCGACGTTGCGAAACGAGATCCCAGGCGACGTTGATCTGCTGCATGCGGCGCTGGCGCACGCGCCGGTCGGTCTCCGAGCGAGCGAGATCGGGGTGCCAGCTCTGGCGCATGCCGTCGACGATCTTCTTGACGGCAGCGAGCGAAGCGTCGGGGGCGGCACCGAGAAGCTCCAGCGCCTCAGCATAGTTTGTCGGCATCGGCAGATCGTTTGGTGAAACAAACCCGGCGTTACCGGGCAGCAGCGGCGGCGGCGCCTGCACCGCCGGCGGCGCGGCTTCGGCATGGGGATAGAGCGTGACCGACGTACCTTTCGGCGCGCCGTCGAGCGAGATGCTGGCGATGTCGCGCGCCGACGGCGGCGGCAGGCGCTTCGACCCCCGCGCCCAGCTCCAGAGTGCGCTCACGGCAAGGCCGGTGATGGACAGCAGCACCGCGGCGACCGCGGCGAGCATCACCGTTGTCTTCTGGTCGTAGGCGGCAGGTACGGGCAGCGACGCCGTCTCCGTTGGAGCGGGAGCAGCATCCTGCGTCCTGGTCCCTGGGGTCGTCTCGCCTGCGGCGGCGACGCGGACCTCAGGCTTCTCGTCCGGGCTTGCGGACTTTGCAGGCACAACGGGAGGTGGTGAAGGCGATGCCGCCGGCCCGGTTGCAGCACCCGGTCCGTTGATGATCGTCGGCGCCACGCTGCTGCCGGGGACCGCCGCCGTTGGCGCCGCCGCTTTGGCGGCATCGGGGACCGCAGCCACCTTCGTTGCAGGTGCAGGCGCGGCAGCGGGTGCGGTGGTCGCAACTGCAGCTGGCGCCTCCTGCTTGCGCGGTGCGCGCTCGGGCAGCGCCGGCATCTTGTCTTTCGCCGGCGGAGCCGCGCGCGTGACGGTTGCGGGCGGGAACGGTGCCTGCGCGACCTCATCGTCCGGTGTGCCGGTGAAGGTGACCGGGATGCCGAGCGCCGGCGCGTAGCCGGGCGGCAGGGTCACGACGCGCGCGGCGTCGTCGGAGCCGTAGTCATTACGTTGGTAGCGGTTCCGCCACCAGCCAGGGCGCCCGAAGGTCGGGCGATCGTTGGTCCACATCGGACCCATGGCGAGATGAAAGCTGCCGCCTTCGACCCACGCATCTCGCCCGACGGCGCGTGCTCCGGCGGCGGCCGCGTCGATCCAGGGAACGCGCACGCCCGAGCAACTGAAATCGAAGCGGTGCATGTGCCAGCTCCGGCAGCGGGTCGGATCGGCCGGCGAGCAGGCGGTGTAGATGTCGCGCTCGTGGCGGCCATAGACCTCGTAGGAGCGATCCTCCGAGGGGCGCATCTGCACGCGCTCGCCATCGAACTGGCAGTTGAACGGGATGGTGAGACGCTCGGTGGCGAGCGCAGGACCGCCCGCCGCCAGCGCCAACAGGAGAAGACCCGTACCCGGAGATGAGAGGATGCGCATGTGGCCCCCACTTGCTTCGATTCAGCAATTCACCGTGCAAGGAAGGCCGCAAGAGCTTGACATCATTGTGGCATTCCACGCACGCGGGGGACCGTTCCACGCGGTCGAACGGGCTTTTGTTGGTAACGCGGGAGCGCCGGCCCGCGAATGTGCCCCAGAACGTCGAGTTTTCCGCCTCGGCACAGAGAACAGGTCAAATGCGCGCAGCACCGTTCGGATTTCTTGCCGCAACGCTGGCCGCGGCCGGTATTAGCGCGACCGCCGAAGCGAGCCCGCGCGCCGTCATCGAGCTATTCACCAGCCAGGGTTGCTCGTCGTGTCCCCCGGCAGACGAGCTGCTCACCAAGCTCGCGCGCGACCCCGACGTGATCGCGCTGTCGCTGCCCGTCGACTATTGGGATCGGCTCGGCTGGAAGGACACGCTCGCGCGCCACGCCTTCACGGAGCGCCAGATGGCATACGCGAGCATGCGCGGCGACGGGCAGGTGTACACGCCGCAAGCCGTCGTCAACGGGCGCGCGCACGCGGTCGGCTCGGAGCGCTCGGCGATCGAGCGCGCCGCCTCCGCGACCGCAGCGGGTCTGACGGTTCCGCTCGACGTTGAGAGCAAGCGGGACGGCATCGTCGTGTCCATCGGCGCCGCACCTGTCGGGGCAGCAGCGTACGCAACCGTAGTGCTCTTGCCGTTTTACGCCTCGCGTGAGGTCGCCATCGGGCGCGGCGAGAACGCAAACGCCAAGGTGACCTATACCAACGTGGTACGCGAAATCGTTGCCATCGCCGATTGGAACGGTGAGGCCATGCAGCGCGCCGTGCCGCGCGAGACACTCAAGGGCTACGACGGCGTCGTCGTGCTGCTGCAGGAGGGATCGGTCGCCAAGCCGGGCGCCATTCTCGGCGCCGCGAGCGCCTCCCTGCGCTAGTGGATCAGGTTGAAGGTTGGTGCCGCCGTAGTATCGCTGTCGCTATGGAGCGACCTATCAGTTCGAGCAACGGCCTCGTAGCGTCGCTTATGCGTTGGCTCGACTATCAATGCTCGCAAAGGTTCGGCCAAAGCGCTGCCATGGACTGTTCGATCGCGTCACTGGTTTTTGGAGCCCGCACCGCGCCGTTCTCGTTCAACCAATCTATGATTGCATTTGTCGCCGCAATTGAATCCGCGTGGATCTCGGCTGGTGTACGGGGAAAGGTGCAACCGTGCTGCCCTCCCATCATTTTGATGCGATTGTAATTGCTCACCATCAGCACCTTGTTGCGGCAGACCTCAAAATCAGTAGTGCACATGGAGACGAACGTTGTCGTATCGGCCGGAGCGTCCTCCGCTTTGACTTGCGAAATGAGGACAAGGGCTGCGGTGGCCAGCACAGACGCGCGTAATACGCTCAACATGCGTCACCTATGCCGTTAGCGGGTAATGGTTTTCGCGCGCGGTGCAATGTGCGCCGTCCCTGCTAAAGGGCATCGCATGAAATGCATCGTTCGAGCTAACGCGAACAATGGAAGAGCCCAATACCTTCGGATGCGTCATGATACACAGTCTTCACGTCGTCGTTGAACGAGGCTAATTCCTGCGTACCGGGGAAACACTCCTCGTCCACGTGAAAGATAAAAGCTTCCGCGTCGTCGTGGACCTTCTGAAGCACGGTGCACAGGACCGCATCGGTTGGCGGAGATGGCTGCATACTGGAAACGCGGGCCATCTCGGCTTTCTGCTGGTCAAGGTCTTCCGACACGCGTGGAAATCCCCGCAGACATCGGCCGACGCTGGCATGCCGCTGGCGGAGAGCAACGACAACGCAACGCCGCATAAGACCAGGTTCTTTGAAATGGCCACAGCCCCTCCTTCAGCTCCCCCGCCAAACTCTTGGTCTAGCGACGCTTAGGATTTGTTGATGGCTTTTTTCAGCGCCACTACCCGCGCGTGAAATGCGCGCCAGTCTGTCGCCGGCTCAGGGGCCCAGGACTAAGAGGCCCGGGATCAGGGGCTGAGGCGCGCGAGCTGCGGCACGTAGGTGGGGTCGAGCAGCTCGGACAGGTCCCACATCACGCGCTTCACGCCCGCCTGCAGCATCGGGTCCTTGATGGTGAACTCGACGCGACGGTTCTGGGCCCGGTTCTCCTCCGTCGTGTTGGCGGCGAGCGGGATCATGTCGCCGTGGCCGATGGCGACCATGCGGCCGGCATCGACGCCGGCCGACTCGAGGTAGGCCATGACGGCCTTGGCGCGCATCTCCGACAGCAGCCGGCTGACCTGAACCGCCGAGAGACTGTCGGAGTAGCCGTGGATCTCGATATGCACCGCGGGGCAGTCCTTGGCGATGGCGGCGATCGTGTCGAGGCCGGGTTTCATGGCGTCGTCGACGGTCGCGCCGGGGCCCGAGAACTGCACCGGGGTCAGGCGGATGCCGGCGGCCGCGCAAGGCTCGGCACTGATCGAACGGCGCAGCGGCAGCACCGGCTCGACCGGGACCTCCGGCACGCGGATGGCGCCGGTCTCGATCGACGGCAACTGCCTCTGCGCCTGCGCGCTGCGGATCGCACGCTCGGTCTCCACAGCCGCGATCGACGCATTGATCTCGGCGTTGCGGGCTTCGGCAAACAGGCGGTCGTGCGCGGCGTTGGCC
>CAXMLT010000428.1:0-4467 GCA_964194245.1 uncultured Hyphomicrobium sp. | reverse complement strand
CGCCGACGCCGTGCAGGCCGCCGGAGGTATTGTAGACCTTGCTCTCGAACTTTCCGCCCGAGTGCAACGTGGTGAGGATGACCTCGAGCGCGGACTTCTTGAACTTCGGATGCGGGTCGACCGGGATGCCGCGGCCGTTGTCGGCGACGGATAGGAACCCGTCCTTGCTGAACACCACCTCGATGCGGCTCGCGTGCCCGGCGACCGCCTCGTCCATGGAATTGTCGATCACCTCGGCGAAGAGGTGATGCATGGCCTTCTCATCCGTGCCGCCGATATACATGCCGGGCCGGCGGCGCACGGGCTCGAGGCCTTCCAGCACCTCGATGTCGGCGGCGGTATAGGCGTCGGAGGCGTCAGGCGAACGGCGAGAGCGGCTCGTCTTGTCGGTCATGAAGCTTTCGAGCGTTGAGAAGAGGTCGCGTACGGCTCCGGCCATGATCTCGGGCTCCGGTCTGGCAGCTTTTGCGGCCGAGCACGAGACGCAAGCACGAGGAGCGCGCTCCAGCGAATCCCTTGTGTTTTCGGACCCTGAAGTCGCACGCCGGGCCGGGATTTGGCAAGCCTGCCTACCCGGCTTGGCGCAAACGCAGCCCGCGACTTGGCCGCCTCAGGCCTGCGCCGGCTCGAGATGCGTGCCTTGCATCGGCCGGGCGATGAACAGGGCAAGTAGGGCCGCCAGGATGGCCGCTGCGCCGGCAACGATGAGAGCTTCCACATAATTTCCAAAGGAGGTTCTAAGTGCGCCCGCAAAAAACGCAGCCGATGCTGCGCCCAACTGATGGCCCGTCGCGATCCAGCCGAAGACGATGGGCGCCGCCTTGTCGCCGAACGCCGCATTGGCCAGGCGCAGCGTCGGCGGCACGGTGGCGATCCAGTCGAGGCCGTAGAAAACCGCAAACAGCGACAGGCCGTAGAACGTGAAATCGGAAAATGGAAGGTAGATCAGCGACAGGCCGCGCAGCGCGTAATAGATGAACAGCAGCACGCGCGCGTCGTAGCGGTCGGTGAGCCAGCCCGACGCCGTCGTGCCGATGAGGTCGAACACGCCCATCATGGCCATCAGGCCCGCGGCGTTGACGGCCGGGATGCCGTAGTCGGCACACATCGAGATCAGGTGGGTGCCGATGAGGCCGTTGGTCGTGAACCCGCAAATGAAGAAGGTCGCAAACAGCAGCCAGAAGTCGCGGGAGCGAGCCGCCACCGCCAGCGTCGATAGCGCCAACCCCAACGGATTGGCGCGTACGCTATCGGGCGCGGATGGAGCATCGGCAGTCGCGCCGTAAGGCTGCGCGCCAATGTCGGCCGGTCGCTCCGGGACGAGAAGCAACACGAGGGGGATGAGTGCCGCGGTCGCAAGCGCGACGGCGATCACCACCGGCCGCCAGCCGTGTTCGGAGATTTTCGCGAGTGCCGGCAGGAATACGAGGTTGCCGGTTGCGGTGCTCGCGGTTAGGACGCCCATCACCAGACCGCGGTTGGTCACGAACCAGCGGTTGACGATGGTCGCAGCGAGCACGAAGGCGACGCAGCCGCTGCCGAGCCCCGAGAGCACGCCCCACGTCGCCACGAGCTGCCATGGCTCGGTCATGAACAGGCTCAGGCAGGCGGAAAGCGACAGCAGCGACAGCGCGATGGCCAGCGTGCGCCGGACGCCGAAGCTCTGCATCAGTGCGGCCGCGAACGGCCCCATGAGGCCGTAGAGCAAGATGCCAACGGCCGCCGCAGCCGAGACCGTGCTGCGGTCCCAGCCGAAGGCGGTTTCCCACGGCACGATGAGCACGCCCGGCGCCGAGCGGACGCCGGCAGCCGTCAGCAGCGCCACGAAGGTGACCCCGGCGACGACAAAGGCGTAGCGCTGGCTGGAGGCCGCCGGTCGCATCATCAGTGCTGTTCCCTCGTCCAAATGCGCTTCTGTCTTTCATTGCCGGCCCTAGGTCGTCCGGATTGATCTAGATCGGCCTTGCGCACTTTTGAAGCGCCCCCGGGGCGAGGGGGTGTTCGGTGGCCGCCTGCCGTTGTCGCAGTCGACATAGGTGCAATTCGACCAGGCCAATCAACGTGCAATTTATGCAGATCGGGGACTGTACGCTTTTGGGGAGCGCTGGATCGCCTCCGCGGCCGGCCCGATTGAGAACCAGGGGTTTCGAGATGGCTACTGTATCGGCTGGGCTCCGCGCCGGTCTCTATGGCGCCCCGCTTGCCCTCATCTGCCTCGTTGCCCTCGCGTCCGGCCCGGCCATAGCCGAAACTGTCACGACGCCCATCCCGCAGTCGATCACCACGCCGGCGAGCGTTGAGACCGGCATCGGTACGCTGCAGTTCCCCAAGGGCGTCCCGACCGCGGATACAGCGCAGAAGGTCTACGACCAGCTCGACCTGCAGCGCGGCGTCTCGTCCTTCCTTGACGGCCTCAGGGGCGTCTAGATGTTCGCGGCGCGCAAGGGCATCCGCGAGGCCGGTGTCGCCGACAACGATGTGCTCATCTTCTCCGGCCTGATGGACGCCCGCTCGCTGTTCCTGACCGCCAACGCCGACACGATCTACTTCTTCAGCAATTTGAACCTCGCCAAGGGACCGCTGGTGGTCGAGACGCCACCCGGCACGCTGGGGCTCTTCGATGATTTGTGGTTTCGCTGGGTGATCGACTTCGGCACGCCGGGCCCGGGTCGCGGCGCAGGTGGCAAATATCTGTTGCTGCCGCCCGGCTATAGCGGGCCGCTGCCGGACGGGGGCTATTTCATAGGCCGGCCGACCACAACGTCGGTGGCGCTGCTCGGCCGCGCGTTCCTCGATAACAACGATCCGGCGCCGGCCGTCGCCTCGATCAAACGCTCGCTCAAGATCTACCCCTACGCGCCCGGCTCCTATGGCACCAGCATCGGCACCTTTCTCACCGGTAAGGGGCCGCTCGCCGACTTGAGCACGCCGGCGGCGCCGAAGTTCATCGAGGGCACCGGCGTATACATGAACACGATCCCGCCCAACGATTTCTCCTACTACGAGATGCTCGACGCGCTCGTGCAGGAGCAGCCGGCCGAAGCGCTCGAGCCGGAGATCGGCGGGCAGTTCGCGGCGATCGGCATCGTCAAGGGCAAGCCGTTCCACCCGGATGCGCGCATGCGCAAGATCCTCGCCGACGCCGTCGCCATCGGCAATGCCTCGGCGCGCACGCTAGCCTTGCGGCCGCGCGAGCAGGAGGGCTTTGCCTACTACGGCGCGAGTTCGAAGTGGCTCAATCCGCTGTTCGTCGGCGGCTATGACTTCACGCGCCCGCCGCCCGAGATCACCAAGGAGGGCGTGAAGCAATTCCCGTACACGGGTGCGCGCACGCTCGACGCTCGCACCGCGTTCTTCTATGCCGCGACCGGCGTGACGCCGGCGATGGTGATGCGGCTGCCCGATGTCGGCTCTCAGTACCTGTTCGGCATCCTCGATTCGAGCTGTGAGCCATTCGACGGCAGCAAGACCTATAAGGTGAAGCTGCCCGCCGGCATTCCCGCCGCGAAGTTTTGGTCGCTGACCCTTTACGACAACCAGACACGATCGATGCTGCAGACCGAGCAGCGCTTCCCGCGCGCCGGCTCGCAGAGCTTCCCGAGCCCGGCGGCGGAGGCGAGCGAGGACGGCTCGACCACGGTCTATTTCTCGCCGACCAAGCCCGCCGGCGCCGGTGAGGGCAACTGGATCGAGACTGTTCCCGGCAAGGGATGGTTCGTGATCCTGCGGCTCTACAGTCCGCTCGAGCCGTTCTTCGCCAAGACCTGGCGCCCCGGCGAGATCGAGCCGGTCACGCGCGATGCGGAGTTATGGGGCGGCATCAAGGAGTAAGAGCGCTTTAGGCCGGCACGTTGTCGATCAGGCGCGTTGAGCCCAGCCACGCCGCGGCCAGGACCCGCAGCGGGCGCTCTGTCGGGCGGCTCACGACCTTGAGCGTCTCCGCCTCGCGCACAGCGACGTAATCGACCTTGCTGAATCCCGCCTCCGCAATCGCGAGCGCAGCCGCCTCGCATAGCGCCGCGAGCTGCGGCATCTGCGGCTCGCCGCGGGCAAGCAGCGGATCGGGCACAAGGGGAGCAGGCCGCGGACGCTTTGGGGCAGCGCTTGCTTCGTTGCCGCGCGCGATCGCGGCGGCCTTCATCGCCACCTCGCCGAGCACGCGATGCAATGCCGGAGCGATCTTGCGCTCGGCGGCTGACAAGTACGCATTGCGCGAGGACAGCGCGAGGCCGTCCGCCTCCCGCACCGTGGGCTCGCCGACGATCTCGAGGTTCATGTCGAGGTCGCGCACCATCTGCCGGATCACGCAGAGCTGCTGGTAGTCCTTCTCGCCAAACACCGCGAGGTCGGGAGCGACCGCGCCGAACAGCTTGGCGCACACGGTTGCGACGCCGCCGAAGAAGTGCGGCCGCGCATCCGCCTCGAGCCCCAGGGCGGCGCCCGCCGGCACGATACGCGTGGCGAAGC
>CAXMLT010000427.1:0-3341 GCA_964194245.1 uncultured Hyphomicrobium sp. | reverse complement strand
TAGAGCAGGCCGGCGTTGAGCCAGCCGCCGAGTGTCGTCGCCACCGCGATGCCGAGGTGCGGCATGAGCCCATAGGCGCGGAACAGGAAGAAAAGTGCGATCGAGCCGATGGTATTGGCGGTGAGGCTGATCGAAGCGTAGATCATCGGCGTACGCGTGTCCTCGCGCGCGAAGTAGGCGGGCGAGAACACCTTGATCAGCACGAAGCTCGGCAGCCCAAGCGCGAAGATCGCGAGTGCGTAGGCGGTGGCCGGCGTGTCGGCGGCGGTGAACGCGCCGCGCTCAAACAGCGCCGACACGATCGGAGTGGGCACGACGGCAAGGGCCGCCGCTGCCGGCAGCGTCAGCAGCATGGCGAACTCGAGCGAGCGGTTCTGGCTGTCCATAACCGCTTCGTGGTTCTCGGCGCGCAGGTGACGCGACACGTCGGGTAGCAACACAACGCCGATGGCGATGCCGACGATGGCGAGCGGCAGCTCATATAGGCGATCGGCGTAGTAGAGATAGGACACCGCGCCGTTCTGCATCGATGCGATCACGGTGCCGATGACGATGTTGAGCTGCGTCACGCCGCCCGCGATCACGCCGGGAATGCCGAGCGCAATCAGGCGGCGCACGCCTTCGCTCATGCGCGGCCAGCGCAGCTTCAGCCAGATGTTGTTACGCCTCAGGCCGTCCATCAACAGCCAGAGCTGCAGGATGCCGGCGACGAACACGCCCCACGCCTGAATAACGCCGGCCATGGGTTCGTTCTGATAGCCGAGCGCCATGCCGACGAACGTTGCCAGCATCATGACGCCGTTCAAGACGATGGAGACCGACGAGCTTTCGACAAACTTGCCAAAGGTGTTGAGCACGCCCGACATCAAGGCGACGAGCGACATGCACAACAGGTACGGCATTGTTATACGCGTCAGCAGCACGGCGAGGTCGAACTTCTCCGGCGTCCCGCTGAAGCCTGGCGCCAGGCCGTACATGAGGAACGGCATCGTGATCTCGGTCACCACCGTGATGGCCAGCAGGATGAACACGAGCCCGGCCATCGCTTCTTCGGCGAACTGGCGCGCTGCCTCACGCCCCTCGCCCTCGAGCTGCTTGGCAAACAGCGGCACGAACGCCGCATTGAAGGCGCCTTCGCCGAACAGGCGACGGAACAGGTTGGGGAACCGGAAGGCGACGAAGAACGCGTCAGCAACCAAGCCGCTGCCGAGGATGGCGGCGATCAGGATATCGCGCAAAAATCCGAACACGCGGCTCAGCAGCGTGAGTCCGCCGACGGTGGCGAAGGAGCGGTAGAGCTTCATGGGCGCTGAGCGGTAGCGGAGCCCTCTCGCAAGAGCAAGGACTTAGCAGGCCTTGCGACGTCTTTCCCCGCAGCGTTGTGCCCGCGTTGACATCGCCACGAGGATCGCCGACAAAATCCAGGTCTTTTGGGGAGGCGCAAGCGCATGTTTCCGCTCGGTGACGACGACTCCCAACGACGCACGGTTCCCTACGTCACCTATGCGCTCATCGCAATCAACGTCCTCATCTTCCTGCTCGAGCTGCAGAACGGCGACGAGTTCATACAGCAGTGGGCGTTCATACCGCACCGCTTTGCCGAGCACCCGGCGGAGCAGATTGCGACGGTGTTCAGCGCCATGTTCATGCACGGGAGCTGGCTGCACCTCGGGGGCAACATGCTCTATCTGTGGATCTTCGGCGACAACGTCGAGGACGAATTCGGGCACGTCAAATACCTGCTGTTCTATCTGTTGGCCGGCATCGCCGCGACGTTCGCGCAGTTCGCCGCCGCGTCCGGCTCGAATGTTCCCAACGTGGGCGCGTCAGGCGCCATCGCCGGCGTGCTCGGCGCCTACATCCTCATGTTTCCCAAGGCGCGCATCAACGTGCTGCTCGGCCGCCAGGTCGTCGCCATGCCAGCGCTGATCGTGCTGGGCTTTTGGATCGTGCTGCAGCTGGTAAGCGGTGTCGGCACGATTGCGACGACGAGCGCGGATGTGGGCGGCGTCGCCTACATGGCGCACGTGGGCGGCTTTGCCGCGGGCTTCCTGATGGCCTTCCTATTCCGCGGCCGCAGCCGCGGCGGTGGCGGCGATCCGCAGATTTCGGCCTGATCAAACCGCTGTGAGCTTAACCCTCTATCAGGCGCTCGCCTTGAACGGGCTGCGCTTTTGCCCGAGAATGTCGGCTGGCCGGGGGGCTAGGGGCATGGGACGAGAGCCATGATTCGCCTGGCTGTGCCGATCATCCTGCTTCTTTTGATGCTGCTCGGCGGCACGTGGGTGCTCGTGGGCTCGCTCGAGGCGCCGGAGGCCACCCGCAAGCCGACGTCCACGAAAGAGCGCCAAGCCGCGGCATCGAAGATCGAGCTGCCTGGCCTCGGTGCCGAGACCCCCGAGCCCGGGCAGGTCGGCGCGCCGAAGGCATCCTTCGACGTCGCGCGCATCGACCCCAAGGGCACCTCGGTCTTCGCCGGCCGCGCCGAGCCAGGGACCAGCGTCACCGTCATGGGCGACGGCAAGGCGCTCGGCACCGCGCAAGCCGACCAGAACGGCGAGTGGTCGCTGGCGACGGAGGAGAAGCTCGCGAGCGCCGATCCCAAGCTCGAATTGAAAACGAAGTCCGCCGCCCAGGTCCAGAAGGAGCGCGAGGAGCAGGCGCGGCTTGCGGCGCTTTCTCCCCAACCGACGCCGATCCCGCCGGAGGCGCGCTCCGCCGGCGCCGTGACCTCGCATCTCCTGAAGGACCTCGAAGGCATGGTGAAGGACGCGCGCACAACTACGCCGCCTCCCGCCGCCGGTGCCGACACGGCGGCGCCCACGAACCTCGCGGCGGCGCCTCCGCCGAGCGAGCCCGGCGTGCACAAGTCCGTCCCCGTGCCGATCACCTTCATCTTCAACGAGCCGACGCTGACGGACGACGGCAGGAGAGCCGCCACGCTGCTGCTCGAGTATCTGCGGCTGAAGCACTTCGCCAAGATCTCGCTCACCGGCCATGCGGACGAGCGCGGCACAGATGAGCTCAACATGACGCTCTCGAAGGAGCGGCTCGATACCGTGGCGCGCCTCCTGAAGGACGGCGGGTTCCAGGGCGAGCTCGAGCTGATCCCCAAAGGCAAGCGCGAGCCCTTCTCCGGCGTCGTGCGCAGCCAGTATTCGCTCGAGGACCTCTACCAGCTCGATCGCCGCGTAGAGCTCGTCATCACCCAATAAGCCGCCGGTGCATCAGGCTTTGGCGGGGAGCTCTGTTGCCGACTTTACCGGCTCCCCCCCCAGCACCCTCTTCAGCTGCTCGCGGAGCGCCCCCCGGGGCGGCTCCCGCGGGAACCTCTTTTCCCT
>CAXMLT010000426.1:0-10464 GCA_964194245.1 uncultured Hyphomicrobium sp. | reverse complement strand
GGTGCGCCCAGGCCTGCAGTTGCGGCTCGCCCTCGGCGATGCGGTCGAGACAGGCGGACACGAGCGCCTCCGAGGTGATGCGGCGCTCCCGGATCGCGGCGGCGGCTGCTGTGGCGCTGAGGTCGGCGTCGTCGGCGAAGTCGCGGCGGCTCATGCTCTGCTCGGTTGAACGTAGGGATCGAGTTGTCGACCGTTGCGACCAAAGGCGAAGAGACAAACCGCCGCTGGCCGACCTTTCCCATTTGGGTCTTTCCCATAGCGGTGCGGGCTTGTGTCCTCAATCCCTCCGGCGCCTAGGCCGCAACCAGACTTGACGGGCTTTTGCTTTCCTACCTATAGCTCAGGCTTCGCCGACATAAGAAAGCCCTGCGAGGGCCGTCTCTGCTCGGTTCTGCGCCGAGCAGTGAGGCCGTCAGGGTCACGGCACGCATCGCATCGCTCGAGGGGAGCAAATGCCGACCAACAAGGTCCGACACACCGGACGTCACTTCCTGCAGATTCCCGGACCGACGCCGGTGCCCGATCGCGTGCTCAACGCCATGTCGCGCCAGATGCTCGATCACCGCGGACCCGAGTTCGCGGAGTTCGGGTTTAAGCTGCTCGCGAGCGTGAAGACGCTGTTCAAGACTTCGAACCCCGTGTTCATCTACCCATCGTCGGGCACGGGCGCGTGGGAATCTGGCCTCGTCAATACGCTGTCGCCCGGCGACCGCATCCTCATCGTCGAGACCGGCCAGTTCGCCGTGCTGTGGCGTAACATGGCGGAGAAGATCGGTTTGAAGCCCGAGGTCATCCCGACCGACTGGCGCTCGGGCGCCGATCCTAACGCCATCGAGGCGCGGCTCAAGAAGGACAAGGCGCACGACATCAAGGCCGTGTGCATCGTGCACAACGAGACCTCGACCGGCACGCGTAGCTCGGTCGATCAGGTCCGCAAGGCGATCGACGCGGCGCAGCATCCGGCGCTGTTCATGGTCGACACCGTCTCCTCGCTCGCGGCGATGGACTACCGCCACGACGAGTGGGGCGTCGACGTCGCGATCGCGGGCTCGCAGAAGGGCCTGATGCTGCCGCCGGGGCTGTCGTTCACGGCCGTGAGCCAGAAGGCGATCGCCGCCAGCAAGACCGCGAAGCTCACGCGCTCCTACTGGTCGTGGGACGACATGCTCGCCTTGAACGCAGCGGGCACCTTCCCGTACACGCCCGCGGGCGGCCTGCTGTTTGGCCTCGCCGAGACGATCGAGATCCTGAACGAAGAGGGCCTCGACAACGTGTTTGCCCGCCACGAGCGCCTCGCCGAGGCGGTGCGCCGCGCGGTGCGCGCGTGGGATCTCGATATCTGGTGCCACGATCCCAAGGCCTATTCGCCCGCGGTGACGGCGGTCGGGATGCCTGAGGGCCACAACGCGGACGCCTTCCGCAAGATCGTGCTCGACAACTTCGATATGTCGCTCGGCACCGGCCTCAACAAGCTCGCGGGCAAGGCCTTCCGCATCGGCCACCTCGGCCACACCAACGAGCTGACGATCTGCGGCGCGCTGTGCGGCGTCGAGATGGGGCTGGAGCTCGCTGGCGTTCCGCACGCGAAGGGCGGCGCTGCCGCGGCGATGGTCTACCTCGCCGAGACGGCGCGGCCCGCGAAGGCGAAGGCGGCCTGACCGCGGGCCGTTGTTAGTCTCAGCGCGAGAAGCCCGCGGAAGCGAGCTCGACCTGGCACTTCTTGCCAAGCTGGAAGAATTTCGAGGTGACGCAGCTCTTGACCTTGGCGATCGTCGGCGACGGCCCGAGGCACAGGCGGCGCACGTCGCCCTCGCAGGCCGCGCGCAGTTGCGGCGTGACCTCCGGCGGAAGCTTCAGCTCCTCGCCCTTTGCGACGAAGCTCGCCGACACGAGCGCCAGCACCACGACAGCAGTCAAACGGTTCATACTCGTCCCCCTCTGCTTACTCGAGTTGAATGAGCGGCATCACCACGCCGTTTGGAGCCGAATAATGGCAAGCGCGCGTACTGCGACAGGTCACCGCGGGAAAAAAATGCCGTGATATTGGGCACGCTGCTGCACGCACGGAAAAAGCGTGAGGGCTTTCCGCCAGATCAGCCCACGGAGCGTTCGAGCTATGCGTTAAAGTCGAGGCGCGCGATTGCCTCGGCAACACGTACGCTGTCGACCTCGTCCTTGTGGATGACGTCGCTCGCACCGTTGGCGAGTAGCCCTGACCGGCGCGAGTGCGTGACCTGCCCGCTGATGACGATGATGGGGCCGGTGTAGCCGGCGCCGCGCAGAAGCGGGATCACCTGCAAGGCGTTGGCCGACGGTTTCAGGATGTCGTCGAGGAAGACGAGGCAGGGCTTGCTCTCGATGACTTGGTCGACGGCGTCGCCGAGCGTTGACGCCAGATGGATGCGCAGCTCGTAGCCGAAAATGACGCGCAAGGTCGCCGTCAGCCGCTCCGCGTCGAGCGCCTCGTCCTCGACGACGAGAACGTCGCGCGAGAGTCCGAGCTTGGCGCGTGCGCGGACAAGCTCGCTCTTCTTGGCCAGATGGCTCCCTCCGCAGGTCGTAAAGTCCGGCGCCATGCGAATTCCAATCCTCTCAAGCGCAATAGGCTTGGTGAACGAAAATCTGTTTGTCGAACCGAGGTTCATTCCTAGGACCTGCGTCAAGCGTCGAGGAAACGGCTCGAAAAAAGAGACTGCTATATTGCCGCTCAAAGAGCAATTTGCTTCGGCCAGCGGATGGTGAAAGTCACGCCGCGCTGCCGCGGCGCATCCGATTGCAGCCTGATCGTCCCCCCGACCGCGTCGAGCATCTTCTGGACGATCGCGAGCCCCATGCCCTCCCCGGCGGACCCCAGCGTGCGGAAGGGGAGGAACATGCTCTCGTGGTGCTCGGGCGCGATGCCGGGACCGTCGTCGGCAAGCGCGATCTCGAGCGCATCTCCCGCCTCCATGCACGTTACGAGGAGATGCCCCTCCTTGCGGTCGTGGTGCTTGATCGAGTTGTCGATCAGGTTGCGCAGCGTGAGCCCGAGCGGCGCCGCGAGCGTCTCTATCCGCGGCCACACCCCCTGCAGCGTCACCTTGACGTTGCCGTGCGGCAGCGAGCGCACGATTTCATCGACCAGCTCGCGCGTGTCCACGCTTTCGATAAGGGCTCCGCTCAGCCCCGCGCTGGAGTAATGCAGCAGCGCCGCCAGCATGCAGGAGACGCGCCGGGCCTGGTTGCGTAGCTCGGCGAGCCTTTCGCGCGCGCTTGCCGCGTCGCTCGCTAGGAGCGCACCCTCGATCTCGTCGGCGAGGAAGCCGAGCGCGCGCATCGGCGCCTTCAGGTCGTGCGTCACGATGGCCGCGAACTGCTCGAGTTTGCAGTTGGCGATTTCCAGATCGGCGTTCGTGCGCGCGAGCTCCTGCGACTTGGCGGCGGCCTCCGATTCCGCCATCAGGCGGGCGCGGATCTGGCGGCTGAGCTCGATCGCGAGGCTCGTGTCCATCTGTGCGGGCGAGACGACCAGCAAGGTCAGCTCTTCTTCCGCGAAGGCATAAAACACCAGGTTGAGCCGCGGCCCCGTTCCGTTCTCGGTGACGATGGCGACGCTCGGGACGCGCAGCACCTGACCCGCCTTGAGGCCGCTGACTTCTGCTTCGAGTCCGATGAGCGGAATCAGGTTCCGCGTCACCGGCTCGCCGATAGCGATGAAATCAACGAGCGTTCCGAAGCGGCTGTGGACCATGAGGCTCTTGTCGAGCCAAACGAGCCCGAAGACGCCGCGGGAGCCCAGAAGCTCTCCGGCTCGCCGGCGCAAATGCGCCATCAGGGTTGGATCAGAGTCCGCGTCGCCGGATCGCATCTGCTGCTCTGAGGAAGGCATTCTTGACGTTCTCGCCTGTCTTGGCGCTGGTGCGCAGCATCGGGATCGGCGACTTGATGAGATCCTGCGGCAGCTCGGTTGCAGCGTTCTCCAGATCCGACTTGTTGATGAGGAAGCTGCAATAGCGTCCTGGCATCGCTTCCATGAAGCTATTGCCGAGCTCGACCATTCGCAGGAGCGTCGTGCGGCGCGCGATGTCGCCGACGATGAGGGCCGCAGCCGCCTCCTTGATGTAGATGTGGGACAGGACCGACTCGCCGAAGTTGCCGTCCGTGTCCCAGATGATGAACTTGGTGGTCGTTACCGGATCGGCGTCGGTTCCCGTCTCGATATCGTAGGTGTAGACGTCGACGCCCAGTGTCGGCTTGTAGTCCGTCTCGAAACGGTTGAAGACCAACCGCTGTGCGATCGACGACTTACCCACGCCGATTTCGCCCAGCAGCATGATCTTTCGTGCCGTCATCGCCCGGCTTCACCATCGAATCCGATTTCGAATTCCACGCGGCGGTTGGGGCTCGCGTCGCCGACGACGGGGCTCAGGTCCTCGGTGTTGTTGCGGCCCACGGCGACGAGCCTCGCCGCCGGTATGCCGCGCCGTACCAGCTCGGAGACGATCGTGTTGGCGCGCGCCTGCGAGAGCGGCACGTTGCGCTCCTGTCCGCCTTTCTCGTCCGTGAAGCCGACGACGCGTACGAGCACGTCGGTCTCCTTGATAAGCTTGGCAAGCTCGTCGAGCGCCGCGGCCGCAAGCTGCGGATCGCGATAGCCAGTATCCTTGGTGAAGAAGATCGCGTGCGTTCGGGTCCACGTCTCCAGGCGCGCGCGTGACGACGGCGCGACTGCTCGCGCGAGCTCTGCGCGCAAGGCCTCCACGTCGGCATGCCGCGCCTTGTCGGCCGCGATGAGCGCGCTGTGCAGCGCCCCGATGCCCGACTGCGTCTCGCCACTCGCTTTCGCGATCTGATCGTCGAGCGTCTTGAGCCCATTGTGGAGCGCAGCGTTTGCGCTCGACGTTTCGGAGCCGAGCTGCGCTACCGCCACGCGCGCGGCGGCATCGCTGCGCGCCGCTTCCGATGAGAGCTGCCCGACCTGCACCTGCAGCGCCTCGATGTCGCCGCGTGGCAGCGCGGCGGTGCGGTCGGTGATCTGCGAGAGCGGCAGCGCGGTCTTTAGGCGGCGCACGGCCTCGCGGGCCACGTCCACCGTCGGCACCAGCCCGAGCAGCGAGACCTCGGCGTCGCGCCGCTCCACCCCGACGTGCACGGGGTAGCCGTTGAGCTCGCTTTGGGCCGCGATGACGCGCTCGGCGATACCGCGCGTTTGCCCCGTCGCGTAGCTCGAATAAGCGCTCCAGGCGCCCCAGCCCGCCAGCAGGAGGCTGGCGCTCCAGCCGAGCAGCGCGGCAGGCGAGAGCCCGCTGCGACGGCCGGTAAATTTCGCATGCTGCTCTGCCATGGCCTGGTCGAGCTTGGCCGCGAGGTCGGCGAGCAGCGCGTTGACCGCGCTCTCGGAGACCTCGGAGGCGCCGTTGAGAAGCGTGCGCAGACGCTCGATTGCGTCGACGAAATGCTGGTCGATGATGTGCTCGACGGAGGCGGGTGCCGCGCCCCGGCATTTGGCGGCCAGGAGGTAGGTCGGCGAGGCACGCAGAAGGACGAGGGAGTTACCGAGATCGATGCGGCGCAGCGCCGACTGTTCGGCCTCGAAGGCCTCGGTTGCGACCTCGTTGATGGCGGTGAGGACGCCGCTCACGCGGCGGTCGTGCTCGGAGGCCCCGGTGCCGACCGGCCAATGGCTCATGAGGGCGCCCGAGCCGCGGCGGATAAGGAAGATCTCGTCGACCTTCAGCCGCTGTCCCTCGGCGAATGCGAGCTCCGCCACCGGGCGGCCGGTGAGCAGGCTCCGGACCCGCAGCATGAACGGGTTTGACTCGAGCCGCCGGTTGATGTCGTCCATCAGATCGTGGATGGCGCTGGCGATGTAGGCGGTTACCATGCGGCCCATAGCCGGATAGAGCGCCTCCGCAAGCTCGTCCTGGCTGCCGCGGATCTCCGTCTTGATCGTCTTGACGATGAGGGGCGCGATCGCTTGCGACAACTCCGCGTGGTGGTCGATCTCGGCTTGCCGCAAGGCGTCGTCGAGCACGCCGGCGACGCTCGCCGTGAAGCGCTCTTGCGAGCCCGCGCGCTCGAACACGAGATCCATGCGCTGGCTCAAGTCGGAGAGCGTGCGGCTCTCGCTCTCGAACAGCAATTCCTTCAGCTTGGAGACGTCTTGCGTCATGGTCAGGCTCTCGCGGGCAATTGAACCTCGAGCGGCTAGCTCTGCGCCGATTGCCGGATGCGATCGGCAAGGTCGGCCACGTTGCGGGATAGCTCTTCGAAGGCGGAGCGCCGCCCGGCGGTCTGTTCGGTAGCTTGGGCTTCGAGGCGCGCCTCCAGCTCGCGCACGCGAGCTTCGAGCGCTTCGATGCGTGCGTCCGTGCGGCGCAGGATGTCGCCGACCAGCAGCTCGCGGATCTGCTCCATTTGGGCGTCAGTGGAATCGCCCTGGGCAGATTGGGGCCCCTGCGGAGCCATCGTCGTCATGCTCATACGCAACCCGTAGGAATACAAATTGGATTTCGGCCAATCCCCGGACGCCCCGCCGTGGCCGTGGGCCGAAGATACACGAATTGTCCGCGCAAACATCGCGTTATTGTGGCCTGGAGCCAGTTGCGGATCAGGTGACCGCGTCCAATAAGGGCGACGTCTCGGGTAGGAGCGCGCGCCGGAACGCCTCGTAGCCCGCATTGATGCGCTGCGCGTGCGCGTCGGAGGCGGCGACGCGCGCGACGACCGCATCTGCGACGCGGCGGATCGTGCGCGACAGTTCGGGCGCCACCGGCCAGGTATCGGCGGCCAGGGACGCGGGATAGAGCAGGCTCCGGTGCGCCTCCTCCTCGGCGAGTGCCAGCTCGAATTCCGCTGCCGCCGCCGCGGCGAAGAGCGCCTGATTGCTCGCGGACAGGCTGTCCCACAGCGAGCGGCGAATCCCGAGCGACACGGCCGATCCGTGCCGGTTGACGCTCGTGCCGGCGGAGCAGCTCGCGGCGCGCAAGAGGCCGAGTGCGTAGCTGGTGATGGCGCCGCCGCATTCGGCGGCCACAAGCTCACCGCGCGTAAGCGCATCGGCGGTGCGCGCCACGGGGATTGCCACGGGCTCGAGGCCAAATCCGCGCACCACATCGCGGGCGAGACCGGAGACGGCAACCTTTCCGCCGGCGAGCTCGCTCATTTCGCTGACGCGCCGCGACGCCACGAAGCAGGGTTGCTCGCCCGTGTGACCGGCGAGCATGGCCTTGATGCCGAAATTGGCCGCGAGGTCGTCCCACAATTGCTGTCCACCGCCGACGAGCATCCAGGCCGAGAGGTGCCGCGCCGCGATCCCGCGGTCGCCCGGCAGCCCCGCGAAGAAGGCGAGCGCGCGATGGGCGCCGAGGTGGTCGTGCTCGCAAGCGCAGTAGAGGTCGGCTTCGCCCGCGCGCACGGCGGCGAGACCGCCGCCGATGCCAGTGGTAAAAGCGATGCGATAACGGCCGCCGCTCATGGCGGCGAGGCGCTGGCCGAGCCGGCGTGCTTGGTCTGCCGGGCCGGCGACGGCATCGGGCCAGGAGATCGCGAGACGCAGCTCGACGATGCCGGTTGCAAGGTTCGGTGCCGCCACGCCGCTGGGGGCGGCGGCTGCCGTCGCGGATTCGGCTGCCACCGCCGTTGCCGTGGTCGCCGCCGCAGCGGCAGCACCCGTCGATTTCAGGAATTCACGCCGATCCATGCGATACCCCCACGGTCCGCTTGCGGTGCAGGTCCGCTCGCCGTCCCCATCAAAGCTGATCGGCGGCGACTTTACAACGCTTGCGCGGGGCAGCGTGTGTCAGTGCTGCGGTGGCAGCAGTGCGTTGATCGCACTGAAGAAAATCTCCGTCGTCGCGTATCCCGGGATGCGTCCGATCTCGGTGCCGTCGGCGAGCACGAGGATGGTCGGGACGACATCGACCGACTGGGTCAGACTGAGCCGGCTCGCGCTGAGCTCGGCCACGTTGATGAACCGCATCGGCACCTCGCGTGAGCGGGGCGAGGCCGCATAGGCCGGATATAGGTCGCGGCGGAAGAGAGCGCAGTAGAGGCAATTTGGCTCCTCGACGACGACGATCTCCGGTCGCGGGACGCCAAGGGCGGAGGTCTCGATGTCCGACGCCGCGGAGCTAGCCGGCGGGGAGGCCAGTGCGGCCAGCGCGAACATGATGGAGGCGATGAGGCTCGGCATGCGCAAACCCTAATCCGCGGCGGCGCTCTCTGGGGCGTCATGCTGAAGCGCTGGTTAACGGCCGTGCCGATGCGGGCCGGCGACCGCGCCGTTCACGATTTGGCGCAGTGGACAGCCACCGACTTCACCATGCCGAAGCCGGAGGTACCGTTCTTGTTGCCGAGGGCGTTCGAGAACGCCTGGTTGAGCTTCTGAGAATCCTCATCCTCCTCGGCGGGATCGTGGATCGTCGCCACGCACCCGGCAGGCGCGCCGCGGCCGAGTGTGACCGGATGCTCTTTTGCCAGCTCGAAGTCGATGAAATAGCTGGGGTCGGAGACGGAGAAGGCGAAGCCCGTCGCCTCCGCCGGGACCGGTTTCTCCAGTGGCAGCGTGAAGTGCAAGGTGAGAATCTTCTGGGCGTTGTACTCGAGCCAGTAGTCGACCGGCGGTTTGAACTTCAGATCGGCATCGCCGAGCTTGGCGACGGTGAAATAGTTGAATTCTTTGAGCCCATCCATGTTGACCTGCGCGAGCTCGGAAAGCTCCTGCCGGTCGTACTTGCCGTCGCCGTTCTTATCGAGGCCCTCGATCGCCTGCTGGGTGTAGAACTCGTCGAAGGTCCAGGCCTGCTGTAGCCCGGTGATCGTGTTGTGGTCGTAGAGGACCGTCGCCGATGCCGTCACCCAAACGTGGGGATGCGCGAGCGCCGGCGCTGCCGAGGCGGCTAGACCTGCGGCAACGGCCACCGCAGCGAGGATGTTCAATGCACGCAAGCGGGATCCCCAGGGTTTGATTGACGTAGATCGGGTCGGCGGTGGCCGCACCGAGCGGCGCGAAACTCGTCCGATTCGTGGCGCCAAAAGTTGGCGGTTGCGTGTTGCTGGCCCGCGAACTAGGTTGCGCGGCTCGGATATTATCACATAATCGGCCGGGAAAAGCGGACGATCGCCGTTCGGGCTGCGGCTCTTTTTCTTCGCCCACGACACCCGGGAAGGCGTGCGCAGGATGGGATTTCGGTTGCACTTTGCCGTGGCGGCCATGCTCGGCCTCCTCTCCGCGGCCGCCGGCCCCGCCTCAGCCGAGCTGAAGGTCGTGGTGACGATCAAACCGATCCACTCCCTCGTCACGCAGTTGATGGAGGGGGTGGGCACCCCGACGCTGCTCGTCGATGGCGCCGCTTCCCCGCACGCATTCTCGCTGAAGCCATCGGGCGTGCGCGCGATCGACGGCGCCGACGTGTTCGTGCGCGTGTCGGAGACGCTGGAGCCGTTCACGAAGAAGATCGTCTCCACGCTGCCGGCGAGCGTGCGTCTCGTGACGCTGGTCGATGCGCCCGGGCTCAAGCTGCTGGACCTGCGCTCTGGGGGAACGTTCGAGCCGCATCGGCATGATGGGGATGAGCACGAGGCGGCGGCGGAGCAGGAGGGTGTCGCCAAGGACGGGCACATCTGGCTCGATCCCGACAACGCCAAGGCCGTCGTGAGCTATCTGGCGCAGGTGCTGGCCGAGCGCGCACCCGCCGATGCGGCGCAGCTCAAGGCCAATGCGGAGAAGCTCAACGCCAAGATCGACGCGCTGACGGCGGACATAGAGACCGAGACCAAGCCGCTGCGCGACCGCCCGTTCGTCGTATTCCATGACGCCTACCAGTACTTCGCCGAGCGCTTCGATCTCGACCCCGTCGGCTCGATCACGGTGAGCCCCGAGCAGCAGCCGAGCGCCAAGCGGTTGAGCGAGCTGCGCGCCAAGATCCGCGCGCTCAACGCCGTGTGCCTGTTCGCCGAGCCGCTGTTCCAGCCCAATCTCGTCGCGGCGGTGAGCGAAGGCACGAACGTGCGCATCGGCACGCTCGATCCGGAAGGCGTTCTGCTGCCGGCGAGCGCCGACCTCTACTTCCAGCTCATGCGCAACCTGACGGCTGGGTTCAAGTCGTGCCTCGCCACGGCATCGTAGGGCGCGATCCGGTCGCGCCGCCGCCACCGAAGGCAAAGAAAAAAGGGCGGAGCCGAGCTCCGCCCTTCGAATGCTTGCTGCCGGGTCGCCCTTTAGAGAGCTGCGCGCTTGGCGCCGTCCTCTTTGCCGGGTTCCTTGTTGCCATCGGCCGAGGTCGCCTTGCGGGCGTCTTCCGCGGCCTTCTTGGCTGCGTCGGCTGCCTTGCGGGCGGATTCGGCCGCGCGCGTTGCCGCCTCGGCCGCCTTGGTGGCGGCTTCGACCGCGCTCGAGGTTTCCATCTTTGCCGGCGCGGCAGCGGGTGCCGGTGTCGCCGCGGCCGTCGCTGCCACCGGCGCCACCGTCGCTGCCACCGGCGC
>CAXMLT010000425.1:0-2191 GCA_964194245.1 uncultured Hyphomicrobium sp. | reverse complement strand
TCGACCAGGCGCACAAGGACATGCGCCGCGCGCGCGCGGCCGCGTTGTCGATGATCCCGACTTCGACCGGAGCGGCGACGGCTGTGGGCCTCGTACTGCCGGAGCTCAAGGGCAAGCTCGACGGCACGTCCATCCGCGTGCCGACCCCCAATGTCTCCGTCATCGACTTGAAGTTCATCCCCGGGCGCGAGACGACTGTCGCCGAGATCAACAAAGCGATGGAGCATGCGGCCGCCCAGCAGCTAAAGGGCATCCTCGGCTATGTCACCGAGGAGCTCGTCTCGATCGACTTCAATCACTCGGCGTACTCGGCGAACTTCGATTCGACGCAGACGCAGCTCGTCGACGGGCGCCTGGGGCGCGTTCTCGCCTGGTACGACAACGAGTGGGGCTTCTCCAACCGCATGCTCGATACTGCGGTCGCCATGGGCAAGCTGCTCTAGGCCGCGGCTGGAAGCAGGTCGGCGAAGACGAAGCCGTCGCGCGTCTCGATCACGCCGGCCCGCACGTCGATGGCATGCGCAAACATCGGCCCCGCCGAAACGCACGTGTGAAACTCGCCGTTCTCCCCGCAGGGGTCGACTCCGGCCGGCAACTCGGCAAGGAGCGCGCGGTCAAAGGCGCGGCCGGCGAAGTGCGCCGGCAGCTTCTTGGGATCGACGCAGGTCAGGTGCGCCTTGAGACCGCCCGCGATCATCTCCTCGGCGAGCGCAGCGGTATCGCGCCCCCAGAGCGGAAACAGCGGCGCGATGCCCGAGCCCGCGAGCTTCGCCTCTCGATAGGCACGGATATCCTCCAGGAACAGATCGCCGAAGGCCATAGCCTCGACACCGCGCGCCGTCTGCTCCGCCACAAACGCGCCCATGCTTGCCTCGTAGGCCTCGTTGGGGCACGGCCACGGGATCTCTATGACATGCAGGGGCAGCCCGGCGGCTGCCGCCTGCGCCTCCAATAGCGCCCGCCGCACTGCATGCATGGCGACGCGGTCGAAGGCGGCATTGACGGTGGTGAACAGGCCTGCGACCTCGATCCCCGGCGTCTGGCGCAGCACATAGAGCGACCATGCCGAATCCTTGCCCGTGCTCCAGCTCAGCAGCGTCTTCATGTGTCCCTCGCGTTGCGCTCGCCCATGGCGGCGGCTATCGCTCGACGATGACAGACTTCCGGCACATCGTCATCCTTACAGGCGCCGGCCTCTCTGCCGAGTCCGGCCTCGCGACCTTCCGCGACAGGGACGGCATCTGGGCAAAGTACGACTATCGCGAAGTGGCAACGCCCGAGGGCTTCCGCGCCAACCCGCAACTCGTGCACGATTTCTACAATCAGCGGCGGCGCGGGCTCGCCAGCGTGACCTCGAACGCCGCACACTTTGCCCTCGCGCGACTGGAGCGCGAGCACAATGGCTCAGTCACCGTCATCACGCAGAACATCGACCACCTGCACGAGGCCGCGGGCTCGCGCAACCCAATCCACATGCATGGGAAGCTGTTGAAGGCACTGTGTGCGCTTTGCGGCGCGCGGCATGCCTGGCGCGACGACCTGGGCTTGGAGACGCAATGCCCCGGCTGCCAGGAGAAAGGCAGCATGCGCCCCGACGTCGTCTGGTTCGGCGAGATGCCCTACGAGATGGAGCGCATTTACGACGCTCTCATCGGAGCCGATCTGTTCCTTTCGATCGGCACCAGCGGCAACGTCTACCCGGCAGCGGGTTTCGTCGCGGCGACGCGGGAGAACGGCGCGCATACGGTGGAACTCAATCTCGAGCCCTCGGATGGGGCAAACCTGTTCCACGAGGCGATCCACGGCCCCGCGACGCAGATCGTGCCGGCCTACGTCGACTGCCTGCTCTCCGGACCGTGAGCCGGCGCCTGAGCGCTGGCGGCTAACCTCACATGAAAGTATGCGAGCAATTTGTAGCAAAGCTTCGCGATGCCTAGCGCCGAAAGACCGCGACGGCCTCGATGTGCGGGGAGAACAGAAACTGGTCGATCGGCGTCACCGCCTCGAGCGTGAAGCCGCCGTCGATCAGGATGCGGGCGTCGCGCGCGAGCGTCGCCGGGTTGCAGGAGACGGCGACAACCGTCTGAACCTTGGACGCGGCGAGCGCGGAAGCCTGTGCGGCCGCACCCGCGCGCGGCGGATCGAACACGACCGCATCGAAACCGTCGAGCTCCTTGCCTGACAGCGGCTC
>CAXMLT010000424.1:0-3720 GCA_964194245.1 uncultured Hyphomicrobium sp. | reverse complement strand
CGACCTGACCAGCATGGGCATGCGGGTGATCGTGGTCCCGACCGACGTGACCCCTGCCGATATCGCGCATCCGGCGCTGTTCAAGCCGCGTCCTCTCGGCGGCGAGGTGTCGCTTGCGAGCCCGTCCGCGTCAGGGCCGGAAAAGGATCAGCCGATGCGGCTGGGTGCCGGCTCGAGCGACAATATTCCCCCGCCCACCATTCCACCGCGGCGCCTGATGACCCTGAAGTCGATCGCTGCCGCCAAGGCAGCCGAGGCGGAAGCCGCAGCCAAGAAGGCGGACGAGGCAAGGTCGGTCGCTGCAAAATTGGCGACTGAGTCGGCGCGCCTCGCCAAGGCCCAGCGCCTAGCGGAGGGCGCAAAGAACCGGGCCGAGGCGCTGGTCAAGAGCGCCGAGGAGATGCTTGCAGCCGCCGGCTCCAACGCCAACCCCAACCCGACCGCAATCGAGCGCGCTCAGGAAGCCAAGGCCAAGGCAGAGGCCAAAGTCGCGGAAGCGCAGGCTCAGCTGGACGCCGCCAAGGCCGCCGCGGAGCCGAAAGTGGAGGCCCTGACGCGCGCCCGCGAGGAGGCGAAGACGGCGGAGGCTGCGAAGGTCGCGGCCGCGACTGCCGCCAAGGAAGCGGCGGCCAAGATGTCGCCGGTGTCGGTGTTCATCAGCCGCGCCACGCAGAAAATTTATATCCGCCAGGCCTTCGAGCCGATCTATGAGGGCCCGGTGACCATCCGCGATCCCGATAAGCCGATCGGCACGCACATCATTACGGCCGTCGACTACGCCGACGGCAACAACGCGATGCGCTGGAACGTGGTTTCCATCGGCGGGCGCCGCCCGGGCGATGGCGACGATGCGGGCGACCGCCGCGGCGACGACAATTACTACGACGACGACTGGCGCCGCCCCCGCCGCACCGAGTACCGCGACGCTGGGCGATCAGCCGATGCCACACCGACCGATGCGGCGGTTACCGGCGCCGCTCTCGATCGCATATCGATTCCGCAGGACGTCGTCGAGCGCATCTCCGAGCTCGTGCTGCCGGGGTCGTCGCTGATCGTCTCAGACGAGCCGGCGCACAAGGAGACGGGCAAGCAGACCGACTTCGTGGTGCTGATCAGCGGCGAGCCGCAGGGCGGCATCAAAATGCGCCCGAAGCCGCGGCCTGAATATTACGACGACTACTATTGGGGCGGTGGCGGCGGCTGGGGCGACAGCTACGGCAGGCGCCGCGGCGGTGGTTATCGCGGTCCGGTCTTCCAGTTCTGGTGATCGTGCTCGATACGGCTGAAGGCCGCGTGTCCTAGAACACGTGCGAGAACAGCCAGTAGAGTGACCCGGACAGCAGGATCGCCACCGGCAGCGTCAGCACCCAAGCCGTGAGCAGGTTGCGGACCGTCGCCATCTGGAGACCCGACCCGTTGGCAGCCATGGTGCAGGCAACGCCCGACGACAACACGTGCGTCGTCGACACCGGAAGGCCGTAGACGTCCGCCAGCCCGATAGTGCCCGCGGCCACGATCTCGGCGGCGGCGCCCTGAGCATAGGTCATGTGCGATTTGCCGATCTTCTCGCCGACAGTGATCACGATGCGCTTCCATCCGATCATGGTGCCGAGCCCGAGCGCGATGGCGACCGCCACCTTCACCCAAATCGGAATGTAGCGCGTGGCATCGTCGAGCGAGGCTTTGTATTCTTTGAGAGTCCCGATCTCCTCCTTCGACAGCTGGAGCTTGGCGGGGTCCTTGAGCAGGAAGCGAACCGCTTCGGAGGCGAGGTACATGTCGTTGCGCGTATTGGCGACGGCGGTCGCTGGGAACTTCGCAAACGATCCGTACCGGTCGACCTCGTCGAGGATGCTGCGCACGAGCGCTCCAACCGCAGGCAGCGTGTTGTTGTCGATGGAATGCAGCGCGATCGCTGTCGAAATAAGCGGCCGCGGGTCGCCGCCGACGCGGCGATTGTCGGTTTTTGCTTCGATGAGCATCGCGGCGGCGGTGGAAGTGGTCTTGAGCTGCGCGAGGTGGCTCGGCGACGGCGCCCTGTTGAGGGCGTAGGCGGTCGGCACCACGCCGATCAGGATCAGCATGATGAGGCCCATGCCCTTCTGGCCGTCGTTGGAGCCGTGGGCAAAGGAAACGCCGGTGCACGTGGCAATCAGCGTGGCCCGGATCCACCACGGCGGCGGCTGATTGCCCTTGGGCTCAGCATAGAGGGCGGGATTGCGCACGACGAAGCGGAGCAGCAGCAGCAGCAGAGCCGCGCAGCAGAAGCCGAACACCGGCGACAGCAGCAACGAGTAGCCAATGTCCGTCGCCTTGTTCCAATCGACGCCGGACGTGCCATCGCGGCCGCGCATCGGGGCATTGGCAACGCCGACGCCGGTGATCGAACCAATCAGCGTGTGGGAGGACGACGCCGGAATGCCGAGCGACCAGGTTCCCAGATTCCAGATGATGGCAGCGATGAGAAGGGCGAAGACCATGGCATAGCCGGCGCTCGACCCGACCTGCAGGATCAGCTCGACCGGCAGCAGCGAAATGATGCCGAAGGCGACGGCGCCCGACGACAGCACGACACCCAGGAAATTGAAGAAGCCCGACCAGACCAGGTCGCGGGCATCGAATGGGTATAGATGACGGTGGCGACGGCGTTGGCGGTGTCTTGGAAGCCGTTCACGAACTCGAACCCGAGCGCGATCAACAAGGCGACGCCGAGGAGCAGAAACGGCATCCAGATGGTGATCGGGGTGCCGGCCTGCTCTATGTCCTGATGCAAGCTATAGGCGCTAAATCCCACGCCACCGGCGAGAAGGCCCAAGAAGATGAGGACCGCGATCCAGTTGTGTCGATTGTCGAGATTGGGCCGGACGACGAGGGGTTCGGAGGAGACGACGTCAACCATGGCGGGGTTCCTCAGCGCTTCTCTGCGGCTATTACTACGGAGCGCTGTTAAGGGCGTATGACAGCCATGCTCCCCCTGCTGCGGGGACCTGGAGCTAGCGCAGCCGCTCGCCCAGGAACCGCAGCGCCTTCGGCACCGCGTCGCTCAACGCATCCGCGTTGGCATCGACGCTCGCGCGCTTCGTGCCCGGGTCATCGAAGTCGTGGGTCGCGCCCGGATAAACCGAGATCTTGATGTCGCCGCCCCTCATCTCGCTTTTCTCGACGAGATCCTCGCAGCGCTTCGGCGACACCTCCTCGTCGGCCGCGCCGATGAACACGCGCACGGGCGCATACGGCAGATAGCCGTCGTCGAATTTTCCCTTGAGCCCGCATGCCGGATAGAAGGCGAGGGCGCCGCGGAAGCCCGTCTCGGTGTTCGCATGCGCTAACGCGGGCGTGTCGGCCGCCATGGCGGCAAGCGTGGCGCTGCCGCCGTTCGACCAGCCGAGTAGCGCGATCGCCTTGGGGTCGACGTCGGACCGCGTGCGCAAATAGGCGAGCGCGCCATAGGCGTCGAGCGGGCGCACGGTCGTCTCGTCGAGCTCAGGCGGCCGGTCGCCGTAGCTGTGCTGCGGGAAGCCGTGCGGGTAGCCGCGCGGCCCGAAGCCGTCGACGAGGATCGCGAGATAGCCCTCGCGCGCCAGCGTCTCGCCCCAGAACTTGTGGCGTTTCGATAGCGTCGTCGCATCGTAGGTGCCGTCGGCGAGCGAGGAGTAGGCGCCGGCGCGCCCGTGCATCATGACGACGGCGGGAAGCCGCTCGGTTCCCGCGTGCGGCGGG
>CAXMLT010000423.1:0-3259 GCA_964194245.1 uncultured Hyphomicrobium sp. | reverse complement strand
CGGCCGGTGTCGCCACAGCGACGACCGTCTGCCAGCCGGCCTGCGCTTGCGCTACGTCAGTCGCGACAGGGGGTGCCGGCTCGACCTTGGCGAGCTTGCGCGATCCGCGACGCGCGGGCATCGTCAGCGCCACCGATGGAGCGAAGGCGCTCAGGTGCGAGACAGGGGAGAATGTCGCGGGCGCAAGCTCGGCGGCGCGCGTGGCCGAGACGCGCTGCACGTGATCGAGCGAAGTCCCGCTGTCGACGGGCGCGGGCAAGTACACGAACAGGCCCACGCCGATCCCTGCGAGCAGTACGAAACCGCCGAGACTACGCATCGATTTCGGGCCTCCCGCTGTCGACTCCTGCAGGATATAGGTAGTGTTAGGCAACATCCATAGAACATTAACGGTTCCGCACCTCCGTCTGGACCGCGCCGGGTTTAGTCGGCACGGTCATGATCAATCCAGACGGCAAGGTCGATGAGGGTACGACCTTGATCACCGCCAACAGCGCGCAAAACTGCAAGGGCAAATTCGGTGTCGCGAAGCTTCCCATCACGACAGCTGGTGCGGATATCCGAACAATATGTGAGACCTCGCCCGGCAAAGCCGATGTGGTGTCGTACTTGATATTGCAGCGGTCAGCCGGCGGTGTTTTTGTCTTCGCGATAGGTGAAGTCAACGACGGCACCACACCACCTGATAACGCGCAGGGTGCTTCGGCTCAAACTGCTGGTGCTGCCGCCGAGTCAACGTCGGTTCGGCTGATGGACGCGAGCATTCGGGTTCTCGGGCGCTAACCCCGCTGATCTTCAGCAACGCGCGAGAGCTGGGATAGACGCGCGCTCATTACTGGCCGAAATCATATGGGTTAACTCGCCGGCTTTCTGATCTGCCGCTGTGGCCCGCTGAGCATGTTCTGAATCGACCACGGGTTGAACGGCTTGCCGCGCTCGTTTAGGTAACCCGCCACGGCGAGCGCGGCGCTGATCTTGCGTAAACTCAGACGTTTGCCCGTCTTGGGATTAGCCCGTCTCAGCCGCTTGGCCATTTGTACGGCCTCGCCGAGCATTACGGCCCCCTTCAAGTCGCCGGCTAGCTCTGCCCGTCTGGCACGGCTCATCCGGCCCTCGCACTTTCCCGTCTCGAGGCGCTTACGATCGCGGGCGCTCTTGAGCTTGGCCACAAGGCGGGCCTTTTCGTACTGGGCAAAAGCGCCAGCGATCTGGCGCATCATAATCCGCGTCGGATCATCGCTCGCGGTCAGATCATCGCCAGTGGCAGTGACAAGATGCACGCCCCTCGAGACCAATAGGGTAATGCCCAGCTCTTGCGCCATGAGCTCGCGCGCAAAGCGGCTAGCATCCTCGACGATGACGGTACGCACGCCATTGCCCTCGATGCGATCCAGCAGCGCGGCGAAGCCCGGACGGTCTTGGATGGGGTCCGCGCCGCTTACTGCCGCGTCATAGAATTCGCCGGCGAGCTCGTAACCCGCACGCTTGGCGAACGCCGCGATCGCCTGCCGCTGGCGCTTCTCGCTGTCCTTGTCAGACCCGACATTGGCCGCCGAGCTGGTGCGCAGATAGGCGAGCGCAGGCGCCTTTCTCTGTGCCATGTTCGCCGTCTTTCCTGGCTTCCTGGCCTAGATATGTTAGATATTCCTGAGAATATCTAACATTCCTTAGCCGATGAAGCAAGGCGCTCTGCAGGGAATATCGCGTCTTAGCCCTGTGACGCAGGGAACTGCGCTCAGCGCTCCCACTCGGCCAATCTCCCCATCAACAGCCGGTGGAACCGGGCCCTCAAACGCAACCGAGCAAAACACATGGCTATGATCTGGGATTTGACCGATGTCCCCACAGTTGAGGTGGCCGACCTGGCCGCGGTGATGCGGGCGCTGATTGATGAGGGCCGCGGCCTGGTGCTAAGGCGCGGGATTTCCGACGAGGATATGAATGCGGTCCATGCCGAGGTGCAGCGCCGCTTCCACCACGAGCCGCAGCGCGCGCTCGCAGTGTTCGTCCGCTTCCGCAACCTGGTGGAGGTCTTCTCCGCCCACCGGCTCAAGGACATGCTGATGGAGCGCGGCTTCCCCATGATTGCCCCCGCCCTCGCGGTTGCCGCCTCGCTGCGGCTCAACGCTCAGCGCGGCTTCAATCCGCAGCATTTCCTGATGTCGTTGCAGGACGCGCTGACGGCTGCTGCAACGACGATCGAGACCCGTCTCGAAGAGCCTACGCGGCTGCAGGCCGCCTGAGCTGATCACGCGCCCTAGGCCACCCCTAACTCGGCACGAGAGCGCAGCCGGTCGAGCATCCCGCTGATACCCCCACAATTACAAGAGGGGGTGGCGGGTCATTTCAGTCATCCCCCGACGATGCTAACGATCTTCTAGCTGGATGACTTGGCGACGGTTTCAGTCGAGCTCAACCTCAATAAAAATGCGGAGAGCTCCTATCGGAAAACGAATGCCTTGGGCTGCCAGTTTCCGTCGTACATCTTCGCCGACCAGGTCGGTACTTCTTGGTACTTCGCGATGGAACTGGCAATCGGGCGAGTGCGGGCACGGCGTCGAAACTGACTGGGTTGTACCTTTGTGCTAGCTTCGTGTGCCGCCGGCCGGACGGTATCTAGAGAACTCGTCGCGTCGCCCGCGGATGGCAAAGACGCTTCAGGTTCCTTCTCCAACTCGGCGACGGCGGAATCGATCTCCGGCAATTTCTTGTCGGTGAGTTCTGTTTGGGCCTCCACGGTCGATCTGTTGGGCGCACGAGCAAGTTGGGGAATTGGAACATTGAGGCGCTCGACCGCCGGCTGGGTATCCGCACGTTTGCTGTTGTGGGTCGGACAGGTAACTGCAACGGCAACGATTGAGAGGCTGAGCGCGACGCCGGATAGTCCCGCGACATAACGGTGCACACGCCGCGGCTGATCCACTATTCCCACAATCTTCGCTGCGCGCTTTTGTCGGGACGAACCGCTTAACACAGGATGCGTTGTCGCTCGAGCCCTGGGAGGCTTTAGCGGCATTTCTCGCCCGAGCGACGACGATGTCCGCGCGTCCTGCACGTTGAGAACTTTGCCGCGGTTTTGTGAATATTTCATCAAGGCAGCCACGGACTGCGGCTAGTTGAGCATCCCCTCGTTTCGCGCGTCCTAGTAGATCCCCGTCTTCTGATACTCGATGACGCGGTTGAAGTTGGACGTCTTGCTCGGTTCTTCATATGAGATGGCCATGAGGCCGAAGGCGTCTGCAGCGTGGCTTGACCAGTC
>CAXMLT010000422.1:0-4399 GCA_964194245.1 uncultured Hyphomicrobium sp. | reverse complement strand
GCAGAACCGGCGACCCGCGGACGGGCTCGCCGCCCTGCCACGCGACTATACCGGTCCGGTGCTTGGGCCTCCGCTGCCCGGGGATCTGGGGCGCCCTTTTCTCGATGCGCAGAATCGCGGCCAGCCCGTCACGCCGCCGATGGCGGCAGCGCCCACCGTCGATCCGGTCGAGCAGCGCAGGCGCGCGGAGGAGGAAGCTGCCCGAACGAGCCGCGTCTTCTTCCAGACGGAGGCGCGCGTCGCAGCTCCGATTGGCACAGCTGGCGGACCGGGTAGCCCGAGCCTTACTGGGCTGGGTCTTCCGGGCCAGCCAGGCGCACCGACGGCACAGGATCGACAGCTCGCGTTCCTGAATGCGGGCGTTGACCGCCGCACGGTCTCGCCAGATCGCGTGATTGGTCCGGCATCGCCCTATGTCCTCCAGACCGGCGCCGTCATCCCCGCGGCGCTGATCACCGGCATCCGGTCGGACCTGCCAGGCCAGATCACCGCACAGGTGACCGAGCATGTCTACGACAGCCCGACCGGGCGCATACTGCTCGTCCCACAGGGCACGCGGCTGATCGGTGAGTACAGCAACGATGTCGGTTTCGGTCAGCGCCGGGTGCTACTCGTCTGGAAGCGGCTCATCCTCCCGAACGGCCGTTCGATCGTCCTGGAACGTCAACCCGGAGCCGACGCGCAAGGCTATGCGGGTCTTCAGGATGGCGTCGACTATCACTGGTGGGATCTCGCCAAGGCAGCCGGCCTGTCGACCCTGTTGTCGGTCGGCGCCGAACTGGCCGTCGACGATCAGGATCGGCTGCTCCGGGCGATCCGGAACGGTGCGCAGGACACGATCAACGACGCCGGCCAGCAGATCATCCGTCGGCAGCTCAATGTCGCGCCGACCTTGACCATCCGCCCGGGGTTCCCCGTGCGCGTCATCGTCACCCGCGACCTCGTGCTCGAACCTTATGGAGGGTTGTGATGACCAAGCTAAAGCTCGGCCCGATCATCGACGACAAGCCGGTGAAGGTGACGATTGAACTCCCTGCGCCGCTGCATCGAGACCTCGTCGCCTACGCGGCGGCCCTCGGCCGTGAACAAGGCCAGACGATCGGCGACCCATTGAGGCTGATCGTGCCCATGCTCGAGCGCTTCATTGCTACCGATCGAGGGTTCGCCCGTGCGCGCCGCGACGGCGGTCAACGTGCGGCACGCGCCGATGCTCAGGGCGCATGAGCCGCTGCCGGGCGAACCAAGCGGCATCTCGCTCCGAGAAAGACTTTGCCAGCGCCAGCAGGCGCTCGAGATTCCGATGCGGCGCCCCTCGCGCGTAGACAGCGGCGTAGCGGAGAACGGCGTCTTCGATCAGGCGAAAAACAATGCCTGGCAGTCCGTGACGGACATGCGCGCTGCCTGCGATAGTAACGCCATCCCCATGCGCGACGATCTGCATCAGCGATTCCCGGGTGACCGACAATTGCTCAATCTGGAGTTCTCGGGACGACGTCTGGAGGTTTCGCATCAGGTAGTTCTTCGCGAAGTCGCCAGTCGGCAAATCGGTCACCACAAAATGCCGATCCCGCAAGTCATCCCACCGGATTGCCTTCTGATCGGCGAGTGGGTCGCCGTCCGGCATTGCCACGTACACAGGCTCGGCCCACAGATGCGTCGCGTAAAAGCCCTTCGCGGGCAATGCTTCGGCGACAATACCAACATCAAGCTGCCCCCGCCGCACGGCCGCGATCAGTTCGGGACAGCTGCCCTCGCTGAACCGAAGCTTGACCCCGGGGCGGTCACCCCGAAAGGCCCCAAAGAGCTCCGACAGAAAGCCCATGGTCAGAGGTCCGAACACGCCGATCCGAAGATGCCGTCCTCTGTTCGCTACCGTTCTTGCGCCGTCGAGCGCCGATCCGATCTGGCGAGCCCCTGAGGCGGCCTGATTCAGGAATTGTTTGCCGATGTCCGTCAGATCGACGCCGGCAGGGTGACGGCGGAACAGCTGAGCACCGATTTCATCCTCGACATCACGGATGCGGCGACTGATCGCCGACTGTTCGACGCCGAGGTTCTGAGCCGCACGCCGGAAGCTGCCGCTCTCTGCAGCGGCAGTGATGTAACGCACATGGCGTAACTCGATCTTCGATCTCGGCACGATGGTTCCCCATGATGCAAAGGTCTTTGCAAACGTAGCCCTGTCAGCCCCCGAGAACTGTTCCGATCAAATTATGGGTCTTCTCCGTCTTCTGGCTACCGCCGCCCACGAAATCATTCAGTGTCACACGGTCGACTTTTGCTACGTCGCTCGCGGACTTCCGGATCGCATCTCACCGGTGCAAGCAGTAAATGGTGCGTGATCTGAACAACGCAATTACAGTGCGCAACGCGTGCGGCGAGTCGTGCAGATTCTGTGGGCTGACGGATATCCGGCTGCCCTGCCAGGACTGAAATAACGCGCCGATTTCTACGCCACAGCCCGAAATTGCCGCACGCCACTCGGAAGGCACTTCCGGTACCGGCACCTATCGTTCTCAATCGCCAGCGACAGCCGCGAAGGAGATTGAGAATGGGTCAGAGCGAGCCTTTGGAGATCAGGAAGACCATCCGGCGGCACCAGCTGCGAGAGATGGTGCCCCTGGCCGACAGCACGATCTACGAGATGGAGCAGCGTGGCGAATTTCCACGCCGCTTCGCGCTATCGCCCCGCTGCATCGTCTGGGACCTCGGCGAGGTCCAGGCCTGGTTGCTGGCGCGGAGGGCGAAGCCGATCCATCGCGCACAGCATCCCGATGTCACCAAGCGCAAGTCCCGGCCGGTCAAAGGGCAGGATCGAGCGCGATAGGCGGCATGACCGGCGGCAACAGCGTCGGAACATACTTCCGGCCCTCGACCCAGGCGTCGACCGTGTCAGCCCATTCCTGCATCATGTGGCGACGCTGCACTTCATACTCGGCCTTGTTGTAGACGCCGCGCGAGGAACGCCCGTCCTCGTGCGCCAGGCACTTCTCGATCCAGTCACGGTTGAAGCCCAATTCATTAAGCAGCGTCGAACCCGTGCGGCGCAGATCATGCACGGTGAAGGGCTCCAGCGGCAGCCCCTCCTTCTTGGCCTGCTCGACGACAGAATAGGTGACCCGGTTGAAGGTCGCCCGCGACATCGGCGCGTCCGCATCGTAGCGGGACGGCAGCAGATACCGGGAATTGCCGGCGCAGGTCTTGAGCGCGATCATGATGTCGAGGGTCTGCCGGCACAGATAGACGTTGTGCGCCTTCGATCGCTTCATGCGCTCCTTCGGGATCGTCCAGACGGCGTTTTCGAAATCGACCTCATCCCAGACCGCGTCCTGCAGCTCGCTCTTCCGGACCATCGTGAGGAGGTAGAGTTTCATGCCGAGACGGATCGTCGGCAACGTCGCGACATGCTCGAGCTGCTTCAGCATGATGCGGATCTCGGTCGGCGAGAGCGCCCGGTCCTTAGGCGTGAAGGTGGCGATCGAAGCAGGACCGACGTCATCGGCCGGATTCGCGACCTTCTCGCCGTGGAGAATGGCGAAGCCATAGATCTGCTTCAGGATGTCCCGCACATGGATGGCCGTCGCAGGAGCGCCCCTTTCCACGATCTTGGCGCAGAGAGCGCGCAGGTCATCGGGTGTAATCTCGGTCAGCAACCGGTTCCGCCAGACCGGCTTGAGTTCGCGCTCGAAGATGGCGCGGCGCATGGCGCGCGTGCTGTCGGCCATCGGCGCGCCCGTTAGCCACTTTTCGCCGAACTCACCGAAGCTCTTGGCCTCCTTGATCCGGCGCTTGTCCCGCTGCTTCTCGATGGCAGGGGACCGCCCCTCGGCGATCATCCGTTTCGCGTCCAGGCACAGTTCGCGCGCCCGGGCGAGCGAGATCCCATCTCGGGCGTACTTGCCAAGATGGACGGTCTCGCGCCTGCCGTTCAGCCGGTAGTCGAGTCTGAACGAGATGCCGCCTGTCGGTGCGACGCGCACATACATGCCGTCACGATCGGTCACCTTGTACATTTTGGCTTTTGGTTTCAGGCACTTGAGTGCTGCATCCGTCAACATTCGGGGCCTCCTCGCGGAAAAAGACCGTCACGCGGTTTTTGGAGGCTTCTGACGAAAATATCCTTTTATTTTCAGGATATTAGGCTGAAAAAAGTACCGTCAAAAGCCTCAGTCGCTCTGACGGTACTTTCGATTTTCCGGATGATCAACGGGGTGGGGTCCGTCAGCATGCACGACAGACGCGTTCTATGCCCACCGATAGCTCTCGATAGGCAGCAGCAGGATTGTTATTGATTTTCAGATGGTTACGTCGTACCTTGGCGTAGTTTCGGATACCCTCGGATGGGCAAAAATCATTCCCACTCGATGGTGCCGGGGGGCTTGGAGGTGATGTCGTAGAC
>CAXMLT010000421.1:0-5092 GCA_964194245.1 uncultured Hyphomicrobium sp. | reverse complement strand
GCTGCAGGAGTGGGCGCAGGGCAACGGCCTGTCGCTGCCGAAGTACGTCGAGGTCGAGCGCAACGGCCCCGATCACGCCCCGCATTTCACCTCCGAGGTACGCGTTGTGGGCAAGCCGCCGGCCCGCGGCGAAGGGGCTTCCAAACGGGCAGCCGAGCAGGCTGCCGCGCGGGCGCTCCTGGAGCGCGAGGGTGTGCGCGGGGCGGCCGTCCATGAGTGAATCCGAAAACGACGCGAACCACCGCTGCGGCTTCGTCGCCGTGATCGGCGCGCCCAATGCCGGCAAGTCGACGCTGGTAAATTCCCTCGTCGGGGCCAAGGTGGCGATCGTCTCGCACAAGGTGCAGACGACCCGCGCGCCCGTGCGCGGCATCGCGACCGACGGCGACAGCCAGCTCGTGTTCATCGACACGCCGGGGCTGTTTGAGCCCAAGCGCCGCATCGAGCGGGCCATGGTGGATGCCGCCTGGGGTGGTGCGCACGATGCCGACATCATCGTCCTGGTGGTCGACGCGGCCAAGGGCCTCGACGCCGATCTGGAAGGCATCCTCGACAAGCTGAAGGATACCCGCGCGGCCCGCATCGCGGTTCTCAACAAGGTCGATCGCGTGGACGACAAGGCACAGCTGCTCGCGCTGGCGCAGGCGCTCGAGCAGCGCGTGTCGTTCGAGCGGCTGTTCATGCTGTCTGCGCTTTCTGGGGACGGCGTCGCCGATCTCAAGGCCTATTTGGCCGCGCGCGTCCCGGCGGGCCCGTGGCACTACCCGGCGGACGACCTTACCGACATTCCGATGCGCACGCTTGCCGCCGAGATCACGCGCGAGAAGATCTATCATCGCGTGCACGACGAGCTGCCCTACTCCGCCACGGTGGAGACGACGTCGTGGCAGGAGCGCAAGGACGGCTCGGTGCGCATCGAGCAGACAATCTTCGTCGCGCGCGACGGCCAGAAGGCGATCATGCTCGGCAAGGGCGGGCAGACGATCAAGCAGATCTCCACCGAGTCGCGGCGCGAACTGTCCGAGATCCTCGAGCGCCCGGTGCATCTCTTCCTGTTCGTCAAGGTGCGTTCGGGCTGGCAGGACGATCCCGAGCGCTACCGGGAGATGGGCCTTGAAATCCCCAAGAAATGACGCTGCGGTCGCCTGATGCAGTGGTCGGATGAGGGCGTGATCCTGTCCGTCAGGCCGCACGGCGAGACGGCAGCCGTCGCCGAGATATTCACGCGCGAGCACGGACGCCACCTTGGCCTCGTGCACGGCGGGCGCTCGCGTAAGCTGCGGCCCGTGCTGCAGACCGGCAATCACGTCGACGCGGTGTGGAAGGCGCGGCTTGCAGAGCACCTCGGCCACGTAGCGGTGGAGCTGCGCAAGAGCTATGCGGCACAAGCGATGGAGAATGCGCTCACGCTCGCCGGCCTCTCTTCGCTGTGCACGCTCGCGCGTCTGCTGCCTGAGCGCGATCCGCATCCGAGCCTCTATGAGGTCACGCTGTTCGTGCTGGGCTATCTCGACGATCCGGACGTGTGGCCGGCGCTGATGGTGCGCTGGGAGTTGGCGCTGCTGGACGAACTGGGCTTCGGGCTCGATCTTGCCACCTGCGCAGCGACCGGGGACAACGACAACCTCATCTACGTGTCGCCGAAATCGGGGCGCGCCGTGTCGGCCTCGGCGGGCGAACCCTACAAGGAGCGGCTGCTGCGGCTACCCGCGTTCCTGTCGAAGGGGCGCCAGGGGCCGGCCACGCCGGAAGACGTGATCGCAGGGCTGGAGCTGACGGGGCATTTTCTCGAAGCCCGCGTGCTCGGCCCGCGCGGCGATGCAATGCCGGAGTCGCGTCTGCGCTTCCGCGATCTCCTCGCCAAGCATATGGCGGCACCCCCCACCTGACGCTCGGCTGCTCACTTTGCGGCCGGCTCCGTCAGCTCAACGATCACGCCGCCCCCGTCCACCGGCTTCAGCGTGAAGACTTGCCCGGTGCGGGTCTCGTAGTGCCCCTTCGCCCCCGTGCGCACGTCCGTCGAGAACGAAATCTCGCGCGGCATGCAGGCGGTCAGCGTAAGCGTCGAGTTACCCTCGACAGCGCTCTGCGCGCCGGCGAGCGTGTAGGGAACCGCGCTCGGGCTCGTGTTGCGGATCTTGAACGAAATGTTCATCACGCGCGGCCGCGCGAAGAGCTGCACAGCGATGTAGCGCGGATCGTTGGGGCCGGCGCGCATGACGGCAACGCCCGTCTCCGTCACGTAGGGGAGCAGCAGGTTCTTGCGGTGCCCGGGCGAGTGCTCCCAGCCTTCGACCGCGACTTTGGCGTAGCCGTTGGCGCTGAACCCGCGGCTGTCTAGGGCGGAGGCGAGGTTCTCGCCGATCTGGCAGTAGGCGTAGCCGGCGTTCTTTGCTCGTATCGCCGGCGTCGTGCCCACCAGCAGATGCGACAGCTCCTTGGTGCCGCTCAGCACCTTGGCGTAGGCGCGCGCCGCCGCCGTGAGCTGCGCGTTGGGCGTGACCGGGCCGAGCTTGTTGGCCAAACGAAACTCGTTGGTCATCGAGATGATGGCCGCCTCCGTGTCGGGAATGTAGGGCGTAATGGGCATGCCTCTGCCTGCCGCAGGCGAAGAACTCGTGACGCTCAATCCTGCTTGCTGGTCTCCACGTGGAACTTGTGCAACACGCGATGGAAGATCGGCGCCAGCACGAATCCGGTAGCGATGACGATGATGAGGCCGGAGAAGATCGCATAGCAGCCGGCAAACACCTTGCCGGCCTGCGTCTTGAGTTCCGCCGCCGGCCCCATGCCGGACAGGATCATCGCCGCGTTGAGGAAGGCGTCCGTAAGCGACATCCCTTCGAACGCGGCGTAGCCCGCGATGCCGATGAGGAGGCCAACTGCGGTGAGGGCGAACCACAGGCCCACGGCGCGTAGCATGCGGGTGGCGAACACGTGGCGCGTCGCGACCTTGTGGTAGCGGCTTTCAAAGCCCGTGAGGCTGAGCAGGGGTATGTCCTTTGGCATTGCGTGCATCTTATACGGCCCCCGCCAGCGCGAGAACAACGCCGGGAACGGCCCGGCGCGGCTGCAGCTCCTCTACCGCTCGCAATGGCGAGACGGCGTCCCCACATGAGGGCCGACGGCCGTTATACTGGCAGAGCCAGCCCGCCCGCGCGCCGGCCCGCGACAACACCAATGGACTACGACCCGATGAGCCGCGCCTTCGTCAAAGAGCAGGACGCCGTCGAGGATCTGCCCGACCGGCTGATCTCCGAACATGCGAACCTCGTCACGCCGGAAGGCCTGAAGCAGATCGAGGCCGAGGTGCGCCGGCTCTCGGCCGCGTATGCGGCTGCGCAGGCGGCCGACGACCTCAACGCAGTGGCGGCGACGGCTCGCGACCTGCGCTACTGGTCGGCGCGGGCGGCGAGTGCCGAGCCCGTTGCGCCATCGAGCGGCGAGGATGGGCGCGTGCACTTCGGCTCGACCGTGACCATCGAGCGCTCGAGCGGCCGCCGGCAGACGTTCCGCATCGTGGGCGAGGACGAGGCCGAGCCGGCGAAGGGCACGATCCCCTACGTGGCGCCGCTGGCGCTCGCGCTCTCGGGCAAGGAGGTTGGCGACGTCATCCGCTTCGGCGAGGACGAGATCGAGGTGCTGGCCGTCGACTAGACCGCGTCCAGGGGAGCCGTATCCACAGCGGCAAAGGTAATTCGCCGTAAACGGGTCTTGCCAAACTGAGCGCCGGAGGCGGAAATTTGAGCATCGCTTTGAGGATTGGCCCGATGGACGATTTTCCCGAAAGCCCCACAACGTCAGCGCCGGCATCGCCGCGGGTTTCGCACGAGGATAAGGCCGACGACGCGGCCGCGGGGCAAAAAGCCCGCTGGGAGCAGCCGGGCCTGCGCCGCCTCGCTACGGGTGAGCCGGCTGATCAAGCAAAGCTCACCGCCGAAGATGTGGAGCGCCGTTCCTGAGCGCTCCGTCTGACACCAAGCCCGATACGTTGGTTTGACCTAGCTGCCCTGGCCGATGGGGAAGCTCCGCTCCCACGACGCCCCGTTGCTGTCGCGCACCAGGACGTGCATCGTCTCCGCGCCGTTGACGCGATAATCGAAGTCGACGACCGGGTTCTGCGACAGGGTGATCGAGCCTTTCATGGCGAGCACGCGCTCGTCCCCTTGCTTCACCTCCATGTCGGTGATGATGCGCAAGGGCACGTAGAGCAGCGTGAGCTGGTCGAGCACCATGCCGGTGTGGTTGGGGTGGTTGATCGAGAGCTTCACCTCGGGCGTGATCTGGGTGGACGCTTCGCGCTTGCCGACCGGCTCGAACGTCATCTTGCCCATGTTGGCCGCGATCTCCTGCGGGGTGCCGGAGGGCGGAGCCGCGCAGGCCGCCTGGCCGCCGGCAAACTTGACGAAGCGGTCGGCCATATAGAGCTCGCCGTCGCTGGCTTCGACGATGGCGCGCACGTCGGTTGCCGCGTTGAGGCGCAGGTTGGTCGCGAGCTTCAGGTGGTCGCGCTTGCCGCCGACGTCGAAGACGGCGGCGACGGGGGAGGGGTTCTCATCGACGATGAGGGTGACGGCGCGCACCGTGCGGCCGTCCTTGAAGGCGGCCTCGACCGCGATGGGCACCGCGCGCTGGTCGGTCGGACGCACCGGCGCGGTAAGGGCGACGAGATCGCCGGCGGGGTGGATGGTGCGCGTACCGAACACGCCGGGGCGGATCTCGTCCCAGGCGGAGCCGGCGAGCGCGGGCGACGCCACGCTTGCGAGCGCGAGTGCGCCGAAGGCTGCAAAGGCAAGCGTTTCAAAGGCGCGGCGCATGGGCTTCCCCCCGTATGGAATCGGGCCTCGTTGAAGCGGGCGATCCATTATGCCCAAGCAGGGTGCGGCCCACAACGCCCTTCGGCCTCGCAGCGCACGCGCCCGAGGCAAGGAGACGAGCAAGGGGCTGCGGGGCGGGGAAACGCCGCGAGCTTGGTAGTTGAGAAGAGCGGCGCCATCGCCGCCCCGCGCAGGTTTTTGGGCCTACCCGCAGCATTTTAGCGGAATCCCGCACCCGGACTTTCACCGGGCGGGTGCGGCGAGCCTCGGATAGT
>CAXMLT010000420.1:0-3671 GCA_964194245.1 uncultured Hyphomicrobium sp. | reverse complement strand
CAATTCATGATGCTGGCTGATCTCAATACGCCCGATTTCAAAGTAGCCGCAATCGTCTCGCGCCATGGCGATGGAGACTTTACTGCTGCGATTCTGAAGCGCTTCGGTATCGAGCTCATTCGCGGCGCCGGCGCGGGGCGGCGAAAGAAGGACCGAGGCGGAGCGCATGCTTTCCGCTCCGCGCTCAAAGCACTTGAATGCGGATCGATTGTCGCAATGACGGCCGACGTGCCCACCGGCGAGCCGCGCGTTGCGGGAGAGGGCATTGTTACGTTGGCGCATCTATCGGGAAGGCCAATCATCCCGGTCGCCGCAGCAACCTCCCGCTTTCTGACCCTTAACACGTGGAGCCGAATGACGGTCAACCTGCCGTTTTCAAAGCTGGCATTCGCCGCTGGCAGTCCGCTGTTCGTCTCCGCTCATGCCGACGAGCTTGAGCTCGAGCAGGCGCGTCAAGAGGTCGAGCGCTCCCTTGATGAGGTCACGTCACGCGCTCATGCGCTCTCCCGCTCTGAAGCGACCGGACGGCGCAGCAAACCTCCGCATCCGCGCGAAAGTTGACGGACCCCCGGCGATTGGCCAGTTGATGTTGACGATGTTCGAGTTAGGAGGCCCACACCAATCCTTCCACATAACGAGATAGCCGCAATGGCACGGGCTAATGGTTTTGATAATATGTCGTACGTCGACTTGCTGACCCTTCAAGAGAAAAACTGCAGTGATTGCCATTAGGCCGGATGGTCAGCCTGGCATCGGCGAGACACTGTTGTCGGAACGATCCGTGAGGTGCCAATGGCGCGGAGCCTAAACCGGGCGTGAGCTTTTTTGGGAAGTCAACGTTAGACCTCAAGGACAAGTCCGGTGTTAAGCGCGGTTTGCATTTGCTCGCGATAGCCGTTCGCCTTCGCAAACACCAAGCAGTCCTCCTTCCAGGACAACCTGCTTGCGTGCTCTACAATGATCGCTTTGGGCCAAAGTGACTTCGCGGCGGAGCGGAAGAAAGGCATCAAAACACGATCTTCCACTCCTTCCACATCTACTTTCATGCAGTCGATTTTGTGGATACCTCGGGACGTCGCTATATGTTGCAGAGTTGCGGTTCGTACGCTGACCTCGCCTGCACCGAAGGTCATGCTCTCCGTTTCCCTATTGAATTCAGCAACACCCTCCCGATCCGATAACGCTACTTCTTCAACAGTAACACGCTCTAAGTCGTTTGCTCGTATAGTCCGCACCAACTTTGTTCAGAGCGTCGGCGGACATGCAATTGGGAACGATGACGTAATCGAACGGCTCCTTTTCGAGACGCGTCCGCGCAATAGCATCATAGGAGAAATACTGCACCGGCTGCTCCACTGTCCCTGAACTCGAGAGCACGCCTTAAGTACCTTACACAGGCATTACACCCTCAGAAATGAGTTGCGACCGAGTATAGCCATGCGAGTGCATCACCGACAGGCCAGAACACGGGACACGCGCGCACGGGCAGGCCCTGTCGCCGATGACGGTCCCGCGTTTTGAAGCCGCAGAGGGCGCGGGGCTTTCTTTTTCCCAAATCGCGAAACCAGCGATGCTGCGGTTCCTCAACAGCGCGGTGGTTGCTGTGTAAGCAGGTCGTAAGCTGAAGTTCGTAGTGGTGAGAAATCGTGCCGCCACGCGAAGGACACGACATGATCCTCGGCACAGTTGCCTTACTGATCATCCTTGCGGTCGTGGTCTTGCTGGTCATTGTCGTTCTGTACGCCCGATCGCTAGATCAATGATCATCGGCAATGATCAGATCTGGAGTGTGACCGACGGTTCTGCAGGTTTTGAAGCGCAGGCGATCGCAGTCGCGGAAGCCATAGGGCTCCCTTTCGTACTCAAGCGCGTACGCATCAAGGGTCCGTTGCGCTTGCTGCCCACGCGATTACAGGTCTATCTGTCGCCGAGATTTCTCTTGCGGTTCGTCGGCTCCAACGAACCTCTTCACCAGCCGTGGCCGCGCGTGATCATATCTGTCGGCAGGCGGAGCGTGCCGATAGCTCTTGCCCTCAAGCAGCTTTCGGGCGCCTTCGCCGTTCATATTCAGGACCCGAAAGTACCGGCTCATTGGTTTGATCTCATCGCTGCGCCTTCTCACGACGCTTTCAGCGCGCCAAACGTAATCACGACGTTCGGCGCCGTACACAGGGTGACGCCGGAGCGACTGGCCGAGGCCGCGAAAAAATTCGCTACGCGATTTGCCCATTTGCCGCATCCTCGCTTTGCGGTGCTGCTCGGCGGCGATAGCAAAGGCTTCCGGTTTTCGCCGACCGATGGAACCAAATTCGGGGCTTCGGTCGCTAGCCTGGTTCGAGAGCAGCATGGATCGCTGCTTATAACGCCTTCGCGCCGAACGAGACCGAAGTCGCTCTCGGCCTTCGCGAACGCCATCGGTGGTGTCCCTCACATCCTTTGGAGCGGAACCGGCGAGAACCCGTATATGGGCATGCTGGCGTCGGCGGATATCATCATTGTAACGAATGACTCTGTGAACATGGTCACTGAGGCGGCGGGAACCGGCAAACCCATCTACGTCCAGTTCTTGCCTGGCCAGTCGAAGCGGAATGCGCGGTTTCATAAGCAAATGCGAGCCGCAGGCGCTACGCGTAGGTTCGATGGCCGCTCTAGTAAGGCTTGGTCGTACCCGCCGATAAATGACACGGAGATAGTCGCGCGTGCGATCCGATGCACCTTGGGTCTCGAGGCGCAAGGATCCACTTGAATCGGGCGCAGTCTAAGCGACCGAAGGCCGCCCGAATTCGGGTTGAACTTTCGCGCCTTCCGGCACAAGTTGTCGGCGGCTATCAAAAAGCTGACACCAGCTTAGCCTTGGCGGTAGATTGCACCAGCTAAGTGCGGTTGTTGTCAAAGTTGCGCGTTTAGATTCGCGGATTGCTTAGCAGCCATGGCTCGCGTTCAATCTTCGGATAACCCTGACCCCAGACTTCGTCATTCATAGCGAACCAAACGCCTAAGGGTACTTCAAATACGGTCGCTTCCTCCCTCCCACCGCAGACCTCAAGCAATCCTAGCTCGACCAGATTGCGCAGCTTTGCGTGATACCGATCGGTAAATTTTCTTCTGTTCTGTTGTTGCAGGAAGATAAGACAGAGCTTCAGGTCCTCCGGAAGGATTTCAAAGTTGGCCAGTGCTCGCTTACTGGCGAGACCGATCTCGTGTTGCTTCCCCCAGTATCGTTTGACCCTGAGTGCAAGAATGCGAATTCCTACGATGGCCCCTATGGCATAGATGATCGTAAACCAGATAGGCATGTCTGGGCTCAAGCCTCCGCTCTCTTAAACGCCGCGGTTTGGACGGAGGAGTCAGGGAGGATTCTGACGATCCAAGGTGTCATATCGCTAGTATACGTCAGCGTCGTCAGGTGCCAATCCGCTGCACGACCTTTGGGCAACCGGCATCCGATTGGCTAAGGGCCACTAGCCGTAGGCGGGCTAAGTTTAGCGACGGCCCAAGATTGGATGCCCCGCAATCGCTACCAACGATCGAGACCTGAGACGCTCTCACTCCATTGAAGTGATCAAAGTTTGGACGACGGATGTAAGTCTGGCCGGCTCGTGCTCACCGCGTCGAGCCCTAGAGAACGGTCGTAGACTGAATGCTGGTAGTGTCCGGGCACGTGGTGTAAT
>CAXMLT010000419.1:0-8827 GCA_964194245.1 uncultured Hyphomicrobium sp. | reverse complement strand
GGTCTAGAGGCGCTGCAGCCAGCCATGAACCTCTATGAGCTCGACGGAATAGGCGTCACCACGCCGGGCAAGGGCCGCTGTTGGGTCGCACCCACAGCCGTCGTCATCGGCAAGGTGATCCTTGAGGAGGACGCCAGCGTCTGGTTCGGCACGGTCATCCGCGGCGACAACGAGCCTATCCGCATCGGGGCCCGCTCCAACGTGCAGGAAGGGTGCGTGCTGCATACCGATCCGGGCTTTCCCCTGACCGTCGGCCCCGACTGCACCGTCGGCCACATGGTGATGCTGCACGGCTGCACCATCGGCCGCGGCAGCCTGATCGGCATCGGCTCGATCATCCTGAATGGAGCGAAGATCGGCGAGGAGTGCCTCGTCGGCGCCAATACGCTGATCGCCGAGGGCAAGGAGATCCCGCCCCGCTCCATGGTGCTTGGCTCGCCGGGAAAGATCATCCGGCAGCTCACCGATGAGGATGTTAAACGCTTCGGCGGCGCGGCTCAGCGCTATGTCGCCAACTGGCGGCGCTTTGCCGCCGGCCTCAAGCCGCAAGCGTAGCGCTTCCCAAAGGCGGGCTATTTCTGCTCGGGACCCGAGATAGCGGTGGCAACCGGGCTCTGCTGGGTGTCGAGAGCGACCCAAACGCGCGGGTTCAGGTAGGACTGGCGCATGACGTACTGGTAGGGCGTCAAGGTCCAGACCTTCACTTCCTCGCTCTTGTTGTCGAGGATGAAGTCGCCCTGCACCGTGCGCGCCGTCAGCACCGCGTGGCCTTCGCCCTTCTCGTCGCGCACGACGGTCATGAGCATAGAGCTGACCGGCCAGCCCTTCTCGATCAGCTTGTGGCGCTTCAGCAGCGCATAATCTTCGCAGTCGCCGCGGGTCGTGGGCAGCGTCCAGTATTCGTTGACACCATAGACCTCGAGATCGGTCGCCGGCGCGATCGCCTGGTTGACCTCGCGGTTGACGGCGTCGAGCTCTCTCAGGCGCTCAGGGGAGGCGTCGAAGCGGGCTTCCGCCTTCTGGTCGGGGCCGCACTCCTTCGGCGTCTCCTCGCAGAAGCGCACAAATCCATGCGGGGGCTGCGCCGGTCCGAACACGCGCATGAAGGGCGGCACGCCGCCGGTCGTCGGACGGCCGATGCCGTCGTCCGGCTGGATGGCCGTCAGCTCCTGAGCGCACACGCCCGTTGCTGCCAGAAATCCGCCGAGAAGAACCAAGGCGCTGAGTTGGACCCGCTGCATGACTGACCCCGTTACTCTTTCCCTCAAGCTACCCGATAGAGTTCGAATTCCGCTGAAGCGCCGCCGCGCGATTTGATGCAAAACTCAAGTGCCTCGTTCATCTTTTCGAGTGATGGCGTTAGCGATGCGTTTGAATGCGTCTTCCACTTCGAGACGCTGATTAACGAATTCCAAGGCGACGCCCTCGTCGTGGTGGCGAACGACGACCGCGCGCTCGTTGGCGAAGATGACCTCGGTGCCGACCAACGGCTTGATCGCCCATGCCGGTGGTCGCCGTGCGCGGGGAGATACGTTCGTCGGACTCTGCGAGGTCGTTGCGCGCCATCAGAAGCTGAATACGCGCGGCGAGATTGTCCCGCTTGCGCTGGGTCGCCGTGATGCTCATGGCAAAACCATCGTTGGTGCGACGCACGGCCGAGCCTTCGAGGCCGCCGAGGTGCATCAGATAAACGATGAGTTTCTCGCCAATCGTCGGAGGGGTGGCTGTGACAAACGCGGCGCCACCGACCGAGATGTCCTTGACGCGGCAGGAGTAGTCGAGCTTGTCGGGCCGCATGAAGCGCCCGGGAAGGCTCAGCGCAAAGCGCGAGTACCGGCGTCTGTCGGGGCCTCTATGCTCCGATGCCTCGGGACCACGCGGCTGCGATGGAGCCGAACTCCTCAACATGAGCCAATCCTGCGATGAGGTCGCTTCAGCGACCGCAGCTGTCCGCGAGCCCGACCAGAACGCGTACAAAGAGGCTCTGTTCCGGTCACAAATATGCAGGGAAGGCCCTTAACGAATGACTAACCGGCGCACCATTTTTGAAAAGACGCGTTCAAAGCGCACGTAATGCGCCAGGCGGTCCCACACGAGGCCGGTCGTGCCCGAGGCGCGGGGCGGGGGAGGAGCGGCTAGCTCTTCTCTTCGTTGCGACCGCCGTCGAAGACCCGGAACTGCCGCCGCTCGCTGCGCACGATGCGGCCCCCGCGCGGAGTTAAAGGCATCGGCGTATGGTTGGGGCGCAATGGGACCGGTCCGAATTCGGGGGCGGTGCCATTCGAGTTGCTGGCCGGCCATATGAATTCATTCGCGATCAGCCGCTTTGTCGCCAACGGCACATGCCCGAGCCAGCTCGGGCGATCCAGTGCGACGAAGGAGCCCAGCACGCGGTCGATCGCCTCACCCGTGTGCCGGAGCGGCAGGAGCAGCAACTCGAAGCCAACCGAAGGGCGCCCGGCGGGAGCCGCCTCCAAATGGATGAGCTCGACCGCACCGCGCCCCGAAAGCACCGAGAGACTGCGCATGAGCGAGAGGTGGTCTTCGGGCGGCCAGCCATCGAGGAAATTCGAGCCCCGCAACTCGGCCCCGAACATATTGCAGACGGTCGTTCCGGCCAGTCGGTAGCGGTACGTCGCCGGGCCGAGCCGCTCCAGCATGAAGGTGGACGACAGAATTCCGGAGATCTTGGCCGGCTCGATCTGGAATCGCCGGGGCGCCAAATGCTCTCCGCGAACACCGTTCCAATAAGCGAATAGCGTCTCGCTGGTCTTGTGTCTCATTCCCATACCGCAATGAATTGTCCGGGTCGGCCTCCCAGCCGGTGCCCCTCGAGCTAACGACCGTTCCGGATCGGGACACTTTTTCCGATCCGGGGGCGGTTGAGGCGTTAGGGAGCAGCATCCGTGCCATCGCGGCGCCGTGGCGCGGGCTCGCGAAATCATGGTTGCCGCGCGAGAGTTCGCCCGTTAACTCAGCGGGCCCCCCTTAATCTCATCCCTGCCCGAAGGAGCCGTCGTGAGCCGAGAGGAGCCGATCTTCAACGTGCCCGGCAGCGTGCTGGCGGTGCTCGCACTGCTGGTTGCGGTGCACGTGCTGCTCGCCGCGCTTCCCGAGGACAGCGGCACCTGGCTGCAGATGGCGCTCGCGTTCATTCCGGCGCGCTATTCCGGCTACGCCGATGCGCTGCCGGGCGGCGGGCTCACGGCGGTCACATCGTTCCTTACCTACGCGGTTGTGCACGCCAGCCTGCTGCACCTCGGGCTCAACTCGGCCTGGCTCGTCGCCTTCGGCGGCGCCGTGGCAAAGCGCGTGAACGCTGTGCGCTTTCTCGCCTTCTCGGCATTTTGCGCCATTGCGGCGGCCATAACATTTCTCGTCTTCAACCGCGGCCTGATGGCGCCGATGGTCGGGGCGTCCGGTGCCATCTCGGGGCTGATGGGCGCCACCATGCGGTTCCTGTTCTCGGCGTCAGGCGCGGAGGGCTGGCGGACCTTGCGCGAAAGCCCGCAGGACATTCCACTGATGCCGCTCGTACGCGCTCTCACCGACCGCCGTGTACTCGCGGTCACCGGCGCCTTCATCTTGGCCAACATGCTCGCGGTTCTGGGACTTGGCGGCGTCAGCGCCGGCGGCGGCATCGCGTGGGAAGCGCACATGGGCGGATATTTTGCCGGGCTTCTGGCCTTCGGCCTCTTCGATCGGACGCCGCGTGCGCATTCACCAGATACAGTGGTCGACAACTGAGTTCTTGCATCCAATCCTCAATTGCAGCAGCATAAACTGCCGGACTTACATCAAAGCGTCCGGCCAAAAGAAACGCTTTGGCGTCGAATGCCGGGCACCATTGATAGAGATGCAACGTTTCGCATCTGCGAGGCTATCAATGCTGCAATGCGAAGCTTCGGCACCCAGAGCGTATTGGGAGGAATGCCATGAATATTGCGCAGATCTTGAAGGCGAAAGGGCGGGCCGTCGCGACCGTGCGTCCGGATGCGCCGCTCTCAGAAATCATCGACAGGCTCGCGCAGAAGCGGATCGGTGCCATCGTCGTCGTCGGAGATAACGGCGAGGTCGCCGGCATAATTTCCGAGCGCGACATCATCCGACGGCTCGCCGAGCGCGGCGAGGCGGCGCTGAAGGAGCCCGTGGCGCAATCCATGACGACGTCGGTCATCTCGTGCCAAGGCACGAGCACGCTCGACGAGATCATGGAGACGATGACGCAGGGCCGTTTCCGCCACGTCCCCGTGATCGAGGACGGCGCGCTCGTCGGCATCGTCTCCATCGGCGACATCGTCAAGAACCACATCGCCGAGGTGGAGATGGAGGTGACGGCGATGAGGGGCTATTTCGTCACCGGCTGAACCGGAGCCGCAGAACTGCAGGAATTGCTGCTTGGCCGGTGTTACCACTGGCCTAGCGACGAAGCGTTCAGGCGATCTCGACGACACCCATGTTGGTGCCGGGTGCATGCCGGCGGGCGTCGATCTCGCGCTTCATATCGCCCAGGTGCCGCTTGGCAGCGGCGGCCCCGCGCTCGATCAGTTCCTCGGCCCGGTGGAAATCGAACAGACCGAAATCGGAGAGTCTCAGGTTGATCATGGCGTCGGGCGGGTCGCCGGCGAGCCGTGAGCGCGCGATGCGGTCCTGCACGATGTTGAAGGCTTCCATCATCACGGTGGAGATGCCGGGCGCCGATTCTCCCTTGCCAAAGAGCTGGCGCTGCAGGAGCTGCCGCACGCCGGCGCCGTTCTTGGCCGTGATCGGCTGCGGCTCGGGTTCCGGCACGTCCTCGACAGCCGAGTCAGACTCGAAGTGGGGCATGATCGTCCCGCGCCCGCACATGTCGAAATTCAGGTTCACGGCGATCACGTAGCGCGCGCCGAGCGCCCGGCAGACGGAGACCGGTATCGGATTGACGAGCGCACCGTCGAACAGCCAGCGGCCATTGATCTTGACGGGGCGGAAGATGCCGGGAAGCGCGTAGGAGGCGCGCACGGCATCGACGACGCGACCGCGCGACAGCCAGATCTCGTGCCCCGTGCCGATCTCGGTGGCGATGGCTGTGAATCGGGGCTCGAGGTCCTCGATGTTGAGGTCGCCCAGGTGCTGGTCGAGCCGCTCGCAGAGGCGCTGGCCGTTGATGAGGCCGGTCCCGGCGAAATTGAAATCGAGGTAGCCGAACACTCGCCGACGCGTGAGCCCGCGGGCAAAGCCCTCGAGCGAGCCCAGGTGGCCGCCGGCGTAGCAGGCCCCGACCACGGCGCCGATCGACGTGCCGACGATGATGTCGGGTTTGATGCCGTGCTCGGCCAGCGCCCGGATGACACCGATGTGCGCCCAGCCGCGTGCAGCTCCGCCCCCCAACGCCAAACCGATTTTGGTCTTTGCCATTGAGATCACCGCAGGCTCTAAACCGTTCCCCTAGCCAATTCGTTGCAAACGACGTGCCCGTTTCAGAGTGCAGCGAACGGCGCGGCCGAAGATTGTCTCGCGACTCAAATATAGGCTTCCGGGATTAACCTTGCACTAGCTTGGCCCCGCGGGGAGCGAAATTCGTCAATCGCTGCAGTGCAATAGCGTCATGCCTTGCGCGGATTGCGCTGCACAGGGACGAGCGGCACTGCGGCATTCGCAGAGCTCTCGAGCGGGATCGAACGGTAGAAGCAACTCTCCCGTCCCGTGTGACAGGCAAGTCCGTCGCCCTCGACGCGCGCGCGCATCCACACGACGTCCTGATCGCAGTCGGTGCGCATCTCGACGACCTTCAAGAGGTTGCCGCTCTCCTCGCCCTTCTTCCACAGCGCGCGGCGCGAGCGACTCCAGAAGTGGCCGAGCCCGGTCTCGAGCGTGAGCGCGAGCGCTTCCTCGTTCATCCACGCAAACATCAGCACTTCTCCGGTATCGGCCGCGGTGACGATGGCGGGGATCAGTCCGTCCGCGTCGAACTTGGGCCGAAACGCAAGGCCTTCCTCGACGGCGTCCTTTTGTCCGCGAGTGCCAAAGCGGGATGTTTGCTGGTCGGCCATGTGAATTGTCTTTTCTAGATGGGACGAGGGCGTCGGCTAGGACAGGTCGCCGGCATTCGTATGCACGGCCTGCAGGAAGCGTTCGCGCCATGCGGCGTCGGCTTCGAACACCCCGGTGAAATGCGTGGTGACCATCGTCGCCGCCGGCTGGTTCACAGCGCGCAGCGTCATGCACTGATGGCGCGCGGCAATCATAACGGCGACGCCCCGCGGCGCCAACGCCTCCTGGATCGTGGTGGCAACTTGCGCCGTCAACGCCTCCTGTACCTGCAGGCGGCGCGCGAAGATATCGACGACGCGCGCCAACTTCGACAGCCCGACCACGCGCCGGCTCGGAACGTAGGCGACATGCGCGACGCCGGTGAACGGCGCGATGTGGTGCTCGCAATGGCTCTCGAAGCGCACGTCGCGCAGGAGGATCATGTCGGAGTAGCCGGAGACGTCCTCGAAGGTGCGGGCAAGCTCGGCGGCGGCGTCCTCGCGGTAGCCGCCGAAGCGCTCCTCGAAGGCTTCGGCGACGCGCCTGGGCGTGCTGGCGAGGCCGGGGCGTTCGGGGTCGTCGCCGGCCCACGCGAGCAGCGTGCGCACCGCCCCCTCCGCCTGCTGGCGGCTCGGGCGCTCGCCGGCCACTTTGAGCTGAGCTTCCGACGCTTTTGTCAATTCGAGCACTCCTGCGCCAGGCTCTGTACGCTAGACCCTTTGCGCCAACTGGGCGATCTTAGAGCCGCGCTTGCCTGGTACCATATCGTCTCGCGTGCCCTATATAATGGTTCAACCTTGAGAATTGGGAAGGGGCGCCGCTTAAGCGGTTTGGCATGGCCGATCTGGACGAGATCTACAACACGAAGCTTCTGGAGCTGGCCGCGCGCATCCCGTGCTCGGAACGGCTGAATGCGCCTGACGCCACCGCGACGGCACATTCCAAGCTGTGCGGCTCGACCATCACCATCGACCTCAAGATGAGCGGCGACCGCGTGTCCGGCTTCGGCCAGACGGTCAAGGCGTGCCTCCTGGGGCAGGCGACGGCCGCGATTGTCGGGAGCCATATCATCGGCGCGACGGCGGCCGAGTTGCGTGCCACGGCGGCGGCCATGCGGGCGATGCTGAAGGAGAACGGCGAGCCGCCTTCAGGCCGCTTTGCCGACCTCGCATTGCTGCAGCCGGCCCGCCACTACAAGGCGCGGCATGGCTCTGTGATGCTCGTCTTCGACGCGCTTGAGACGGCGATGAGCGAGATCGAGCATCGCCGCGCCTCAGGTGGCGCCGGCACGGACGGGACGGAAACCGGTCTGAAGGCGTCACATGCCAGTCATTGACGATCCCTCAAAGCTTCCAGCGCGCCGCAGCACGATCTATCCCGCACGCTTCGCCAAAGACCTTGAAGGACGGATCAAGCGCGCGCTGACGGATGCGCTGGGGCTGACCCAGTTCGGCGTCAACCTGACGACGCTCGAGCCGGGCGCCATGTCGTCCCATCGCCATTGGCACGTGAAAGAGGACGAGTGCGTTTACATCCTCGAGGGCGAGCTTGTGCTCGTGACCGACGAGGGCGAGCGCGTTCTGCGTCCGGGAATGGCCGCAGGCTTTCCGGCCGGCGTGGCCAACGGCCATCATCTCGTCAACCGGAGCGCGGCGCCGGCAACGTACCTCGAGATCGGCACGCGGTCTAAGGACGAGGATGCGACGTACTCCGACATCGATATGAGGGTCGAAAAGCGCGACGGCGCGTTCCGCTTCTTCACCAAGGCCGGCGAGCCCTACTGATGCGCGTTGCCGACGAGCTCTTGAAGGCGCCGATCCATCTCTATCGCTGGACGCTCAAGGCCTTCGTCGGTTGGAACTGCCGCCACACGCCCACGTGCTCGCAGTACGCGCTCGAGGCGATCGACCGGAACGGCGCCTGGCGCGGGCTCTGGCTCACCATCTCGCGATTGTCGCGTTGCCATCCTTGGGGCACGCATAGCCACGACCCGGTGCCCGACATCCGCGGCGAACGTCACACGTTTGCCCCCTGGCGCTACGGGCGGTGGCGGCTCGGCCCGACTTGACTTCGTGCGCCCGCCACAGCATGTAACCGCTCCAACTTACGCTGCATTGGTAGGCAGCGAGTGAGAGGAGAGAGCGATGTCCGACGTTACGCTGACGTTTCCCGACGGCGCGAGCCGCACGGTCAAATCGGGGACCACGGGGCTCGAGGTCGCCAAGTCGATCTCGCCCTCGCTCGCTAAGCGCACCGTGGCCATGAGCCTCGACGGCCGGGTCGCCGACCTCGCCGACCCCATAACCGCCGACGCCAAGATCAAATTCATCTCCCGCACCGACCCGGAAGCGCTCGAGCTCATCCGGCACGATGCCGCGCACGTCATGGCGGAGGCGGTGCAGTCGCTGTGGCCGAAGACGCAGGTCACGATCGGCCCCGTGATCGAGAACGGCTTCTATTACGACTTCGCCAAGCAGGATCCGTTTCATCCCGACGATCTCGCCAAGATCGAGAAGCGGATGCACGAGATCGTGCAGAAGAATACGCCCTTCACGAAGGAGGTCTGGAGCCGCAAGAAGGCCAAGGACTTCTTCAGGGAGCGCGGCGAGAACTTCAAGGTCGAGCTGGTCGATGCGATCCCCGAGGGCGAGGACCTCAAGATCTACAAGCAGGGGGAATGGCTCGACCTTTGCCGCGGCCCGCACATGACCTCTACCGGCCAGATCGGCAAGGCGTTCAAGCTCACTCGTTTCGCCGGCTCCTATTGGCGCGGCAATTCGGAAGGTCCGAAGCTGCAGCGCATCTACGGCACCGC
>CAXMLT010000418.1:0-2074 GCA_964194245.1 uncultured Hyphomicrobium sp. | reverse complement strand
CCCTGCCACAATTGAACCCGGCGAATTTAACGGTTTACCTTCTTTGCCTCTAAATTACTGTCTGATAGCAACGTGTTGGCCGGTCGTTCGGGCATTGTCGCGCTTATATCACGCTTGCCAGGCTACCGGCGAACCCGTAGTTATCTGATTTGATGCTGCTGGATGCCCCCCTCGGCGGGATTTAAGTGTGCGCCGCGCAAAGCCTAAGGTTGTGAGGCCTCCCGCCTCTCCCCCTCACAGCGCCGGATCGCCGCTCCCAAGGACGGACCAGGGCCCCTGCACATCGAAGAATTAAGCGGTTGCCGTGCGCTGTCTCGCTGGGATCTTCTTTAAGATCCAAGCTTTTGGCCCGGCTCCCCGCTTGAAACTCTGGCATCAGAGGTAGCCGCGCTTCCCATCGTTCGCCCAAGAAAGGACGGCACGCTGAGCGGGGGCACAAGTCCCGACGCTCACGCCAGGTGAGAAGCAAACAACTCGGGTCCGCGTCTTCGGCGGTGCCTGGACACAATTGAAAGTCGTTGCGAATGAACGCCTTGAGCACGATCCGTCTGGATGCCCCTGCGCGCGACATACAGCGCCGCGGAGCTCGCCCGGCCGTTTCCGGGACCAGGCAGGCGCGTGCTGCAGCCACCACCCCACACATCAACTCTTCACATCAAACAAAAACGCGCGCCCGAAACCGGCGTCTCGCCCGCCCAGGCCCCCTGTTCGGCTTTGTGGCCTCGAGCGGCAGCCCGCATCGCCGGCGCGCGAAGGATCGGCAAACATGTCCAACAACAAGATGCTTATCGATGCCACGCACCCGGAGGAAACCCGGGTCGTGGTTCTGCGCGGAGGCCGGGTAGAGGAGTTCGATTTCGAATCCGCCGCCCGCAAATTGCTGCGCGGCAATATCTACCTCGCAAAGGTGACGCGCGTTGAGCCGTCGCTACAGGCTGCCTTCGTCGAGTATGGCGGCAACCGGCACGGCTTCCTCGCCTTCAACGAAATCCACCCCGACTACTACCAGATCCCGGTTGCGGATCGCCAAGCCCTCATCGAGGAGGAGGCGGCCGCGGAAGCCGAGGAGGAGGCCGCCGTCGACGCGCATGCGGAAGCGCTCGCGGCCCGGCGCGCCAACCGCTCCGAGGAGGAGGACGAGGCCGGCGAGAGCGAAACGCTCGAGCCGATCGAGCCCGAGACGCACGAGGAAAGCGAAGGCTCCGACCACCGCCACCATCACCACACGATCGAAGCCTCCGGCCCCGAAGACGATCGCATCTCCGAGCCCGTGAGCACGACGCCGCTCGCGGAAAGCCTCGCTGCGAACGAGAACCTGGCCGACAACGGCGACCTGGAAACCGCCGACGAGACGCCACAAGGCGCCTCTGGCGAAGCCGGCCCGAACGGCGAGAGCGAAGGCGGCGTGCACGAGGTCGAGACGACCAGCGCGCCCGCAGAGGTCGAACGCGTCGAGCAGGTCGGCTCGGCGGAAGACGCCATGGAGGAGCTGCGGGTGCGCCCGCGGCGGCGCCAGCGCAGCTACAAGATCCAGGAGGTCATCAAGCGGCGCCAGGTGATCCTGGTGCAGGTCGTAAAGGAGGAGCGCGGCAACAAGGGCGCGGCTCTGACGACCTACCTTTCGCTTGCCGGCCGCTACACGGTATTGATGCCGAACACCGCACGCGGGGGCGGCATCTCCCGCAAGATCACTCAGCCGCAAGACCGCAAGCGCCTCAAGGCCATCGCGGCCGAGCTCGAGGTGCCGGAGGGCATGGGGCTCATCATCCGCACGGCGGGCGCGGCGCGGACGAAGCAGGAGATCAAACGCGACTTCGAATATCTGCTGCGGCTGTGGGAGAGCGTGCGCGATCTGACGCTACGCAGCCAGGCGCCGAGCCTCGTCTACGAGGAAGGCAACCTCATCAAGCGCTCGATCCGCGACCTCTATAACAAGGATGTGGACGAGGTCATCGTCGCCGGCGACGAGGCGCACCGCGAGGCGAAGGACTTCATGCGCATGCTCATGCCGAGCCATGCCAAGAACGTAACCCCCTACGCCGAGCCCGAGCCGCTGTTCACACGCTTCCAGATC
>CAXMLT010000417.1:0-4871 GCA_964194245.1 uncultured Hyphomicrobium sp. | reverse complement strand
GCATAAGCACGATAGCGCGCTCGCGCTTGGTCGTCGCCGAGCGGTGGCCGCGGAAATCCATGGAGGAGGAGAGGTCGGGCCATAGCCACACGGTATGGGCGGCCTCCCACTCGCGCTCGCGAACGTAAAGGTGGTCCGAGCTCGCCGAGCGCCGCCAGTCGATCTGGCGCGCGGTGTCGCTCGATTGGAACTGCCGGAATTGCCAAAAAGTCTCGCCCGGGCCGGCGCGGCGGCGGCCGTGAATGCCATGCGCTACGGTCTGGGCGATACGCTTGGCCTCGATCAGGATGTTGGGCAGACGGTCGGCGAGACCGAGCGCTTCACGTTCCAATCCCAGGACACCGCCACGATTGGCATCCTGGCGAGGCTCCGCGGCGTTCGCCATTCGCTACTCCACCCCCGCCACGAGCCGGGAGATGATGGCGCCGAGATCCTGTCCCTCGGCGCGGGCCGCGAACGTCAGCGCCATGCGGTGCTTCAAGACCGGATCGGCGAGTGCCAGCACGTCGTCGACGGACGGCGCGAGCCGGCCTTCGATCAGCGCCTTGGCGCGTACCGCGAGCATGAGCGCCTGGCTCGCGCGCGGGCCGGGGCCCCAGGCGACGAAGCGGTCGGTCTCCTCGCTAGCGCCGGTGCCGGGGCGCGCGGCGCGCACGAGCTTCAAGATGGCGTCGACGACCTTGTCGGGAACGGGGATCTGGCGCACGAGGCGCTGGATGCTCATGAGCTCCTCGGCGCTCAGCACGCGTTGGAGCTGCGTCTGGTCGGTGCCGGTCGTGGCAAACAGCATGCGCCGCTCGGCGAGCACGTCCGGGTAGGTCACGTCGATCTGCAACAGGAACCGGTCGAGCTGCGCCTCAGGGAGCGGATAGGTGCCCTCGTGCTCGAGCGGGTTCTGCGTCGCAAGCACGTGGAACGGCGCCGGGATGTCGTAACGCTGGCCGGCGACCGTGACGTGGTGCTCCTGCATGGCCTGCAGCAGCGCGGACTGGGTGCGGGGCGAGGCGCGGTTGATCTCGTCGGCCATCAAGAGCTGAGTAAAGATCGGGCCCTTGACGAGGCGGAAGGCGCGCTGCTTGCCGGGTACGTCCTCCAGCACCTCTGAGCCGATGATGTCGGAGGGCATGAGGTCGGGCGTGAACTGCACGCGCTTGGCGTCGAGGCCCAATACCTTGCCGAGGGTCTCCACCAGCAGCGTCTTCGCGAGGCCGGGGACGCCAATCAGCAATGCGTGGCCGCCGGAGAGGATGGTGATAAGCGAGCGCTCGATCACGACATCCTGGCCGAAGATGACGGAGGCGGCGGCTTTGTGGGCGCGCTGCACCCGTTCGGCCGCGGCTTCGAGCCGGGGGACGATGTCGGCGTGAGTCTCGGTTACGGTGCTCATTGGGGCTCGCTTGGCTGTTTGGGGGCGCCGGTGGGCAGCATAGCGGAATTATGAACGAGAACGATCAGGGGGGCGGTCTGCCCGGTCAAGTGAATGTTACGTTAGACTAGGGGGTAGGGTGTCACAGGTCACCAAGCTCGTTATTGGACGGATTTGAGGCGAGAAGCGGATGCCGACCGAAGGGGTGAAGATCAGGGAAAGTCTCAACGGGGGCGTCGCCGGCGGCACCGCTGCGCCGGCGCGCGGCCGCGGGCTTGCGCCGGTGGAGCAGTGGCAGCCGCCCTATTGCGGCGACATCGGCCTCAAAATCCGCACCGACGGCGTCTGGCTCTACCGCGACAGCCCCATTCAGCGGGAGGCGCTGGTAAGGCTTTTCGCCAGCGTGCTGCGCAAGGACGCAGACGGGCGGACCTATCTCGTCACCCCTGCCGAGAAGGTCGATGTGGTCGTCGGGGATGCGCCGTTTCTTGCGGTGGATATGGGGGTGAGGGGTCGCGGCAGCGATCAGGAGCTGACCTTCGCGACGAACGTTGGGGATATCGTCGCCTGCGGGCCGCGCTATCCGCTGCGCTTTGCGCGGCAGGAGCCCGGCGGCGGTTGCAAGCCCTACGTGCTGGTTCGCGGCCGTCTCGAGGCGCTGCTGACGCGCGCGCTTGCATTCGATCTCGCCGAGCTTGCCGTCGAGGAGATCCGCGACGGCCGGCCTGTGGCGGGCGTGTGGAGCGGCGGCGCGTTCTTTCCGATGGACGCCGGCTGAAGGCGACCTCAGTGCAGCTTGAACTCAGTGCCGACGAGGCGCACCTCCGCAGGTGTGAGTAGCTTGCTGTGGGCGATCGTCACCTTGAACAGTTTGCCGTCGAGCTTTGCCGTCCAGAAGTCGAGAAAGCCCTTGAGCTTTGGGAAGCGCGGGTGGAGGTCGTAGTCCTGCCAGACGTAGCTCTGCAGGAGCGCCGGGTGGTCGGGCAGGCGGTAGAGGATTTCCGCAGTCGTTAGACTGTATCCTCGAAGCAGGTCGTAAAGTTCCATTGTCGTCGTCGTCGTATGGGCCATCGTAAATGTCCCCCAATCAGATCCCCCGATCAGAATGCCGGGCCGAGAGACTCGGCATATGTTGAGAGATGATAATTGAGACAAACCCAAGCACAACGAAATTGTTCCGTCCCGCCAGCGCGTTAGCAGCCTTTGCAAATGACTGCTGACAAAGGGCAACACCGCGCGGCCAGCGCGCGATACGCGAGCGTCATGCGAGCACCATGATCGAAACCGCACTCAGAGCCTTCACGACCTTCTTCGCCACCATCGGTCCGGTGGAGGCGGCGGTGCTGTTTGCGACGCTCACTCCCAAGATGCCGCGGGGCGAGCGAGCCGCAATCGCGCTGCGCGCGACGCTCATCGCGAGCGCGATCCTGCTCGTGTTCACGTTGTTCGGACAGCCGCTGCTGGATGAGCTCGGCGTCACCATCCCCGCGCTGCAGACGGCAGGCGGCATCATCCTTCTGCTGATTGCGCTCGACATGATCTTTGCGAAGCCGACGAGCGCGTTCAAGCTGACCGAGCCGGAGGACCAGGAGGCGCACAGGAAAGAGGACATCGCTGTCTTCCCGCTGGCGACGCCGCTGCTCGCCGGACCGGGCGCGATGAGCGCCGGCATCCTGCTTGCGGCCAACACGGGCGCAAACCCATGGGGACTCGCGGTCACGCTCGCTGCGCTCGGCGCCGTCATGGTGGCGACGCTCGCGCTGCTCCTCCTCTCGCACGAGCTCAACAACGTCATCGGCATCACCGCGCAGCGCGTGCTGATGCGTGTGTTCGGTATTCTCTTGGCCAGCATCGCCGTGCAGGCGGCCTTCAACGGCATCGGTGCCAGCGGGCTCGTGCACCTATAGCGCCGCCGATGCGCGCAAGTCGGCGCTTTTTCCCAACGTTCCCCTGAGCACTTTCCTAACGCCAGAGCGCTATTATCCGCAGGCCTAAGCGATGCAATCCGGGAGGTTTCCCATGGCGAGATCGAAAGCGGCTGCATTCATGGCCTGCCTCGCAAGCGTCGCGGCCCTTGCGGCAGCGGCGGAACCGGCCAGCGCGTGGGGGCATCGAAGGTCGGCGCCGTTCCCTCAATTCTCCGCGCCGAGATACTACTCCAGTCCGAAACCCGTCCGGTATTACAGGGTTTGCGGGTACGGCGACTGTGCTTGCCTCCATGCCATCGCGGTAAGGACAGGCAGCCTGGTTTGGTCGGATCGCTACGACGCCTGCAGCGGCTAACAGGGCCGGCGCGCGCTCGCCGCAGCTGCGCGCGAAGCGAATTCGCTTCGCTTGATCCAGCGACATCCTCGCGACCAGTCAAATTCGGACGGCCCTTAGGGCGACGTTAACCGCTCCGTGTCCAGAATTGGGACAGTCGCGTTGGTGAAAGGCGTCCCCCATGTCCCTTTTGCGTATGTGCCTGTCGCGTACCCGTCTGCCCCGGGCGAGAGTAACGGGGGCGCTGGGCTGGTTTGCAGCGCTCCTTCTCTCTCCCGCGCTCGGCGCCTGCAGCACGGCGGGATCTGCAACTGAAGCGCCCGTGTGGTACGGTGCGAACGCACCCGGCCAGATGACGGGCCAGATTGCCGGCCAAATGGCGGGCTTGCGTGCGGCGCCCCCGGTCGAGGTCGAGGACGACGGCATCGAGGCGCAGCGGCCGCCGCCGCTCCATGCGCAACGACCGCCGGACGATCCAAACGAGCCCTATAGCCGGAACTATGGCTCGGTTCCGCGCGCTTAGTCGGTTGCGGTCGCGCAATTCGGCGCTGCCGTGCCCATATGCGGGATGCGTTGTGGAGGCGGTCGCGTGGCTCGTTGGCTGGCAGCATTGTTGTTGATCGCGAGCGCGGTATCCGCGATGGCGGCCAGCCCGGCGACGCCCAGCTACGCCCAGCAGCGCTTCATCGCCCGCGGCTCGGACGCGTTGCGCGCCGGCCCCGCCGTTCGCAACGACAGCGACAGCGTGCGCCAACCCTATCCGTCGCGCTACTATGGCGACGTGAGCCGCGGCATCAAGGGCTGCAGCTGGCTCATGGACCGCGCGATCAGAACCAACAACAAAAATTGGCTGCAGCGCTATCGCCCCTGCTCGGAGTAGGCGCATCGACATGCCTGGCGAAGATTTGCCCGAGGTTGTCATCCGCCACTGGGCCGATGTCCCCGACAAGGGGCGGCTGATCCCCGCGATCGACACCATCTTTTTCGAGGCGAGCAATACCAAGTCGTTTGCAAGCGAGGCGGAGCGCGCGGCCTTCCGCGAACGCTGGCTCGGCAAGTATCTCACCGACGAGCCGCAGTTCGCCTATGTCGCGTTCGCGCGCGACGGGAGGCTCGCCGGCTATCTTGTCGGGTCGGTGTTGGAGCCGGTGGGCTTCGAGGCGTTCGCCGATGCCGCGTGGGAGTATCCCGCGCATCTGCATGTCAATCTCGCGCCCCAATTCCGCGATCGCGGAATTGGGGC
>CAXMLT010000416.1:0-12224 GCA_964194245.1 uncultured Hyphomicrobium sp. | reverse complement strand
GGCCCAGACCGGCTCGTAGGCGACAGCCGTGTTCTCCGCGCGGGCCGAATCCGGCAGCGACCCCTGCAGCTGGCGCCGCACGACATCGAGCGTGAGGCCGGCCTCGCGCTGCCCAGCCGTCTCGCCCACGCAGACGATAGCGGTCAGCCCGGCCCGGTGCGCGGCCTCCGCCTTGCGGCGCACCGTGCGGTCGAACTCGCCGTGCGCGGAGCGCCGCTCCGAGTGGCCAACGATCACAGCGACGGCGCCCGCATCCTTGAGCATCTCGGCCGAGATGTCGCCCGTGTAGGCGCCAGAGGCCTCCGGATGACAGTCCTGGGCCCCCACCAAGAGCTTCGATCCGCGCGCTGCCTCGGCTAGCGGGTGAAGAAGCGTCGCGGGCGGGCAGATCATCACATCGGCCCCGGTCTTGGCCGACAGCCCGTCGCGCACCCGCATGCCTTCGGCAAGCTGCGCCCGCAGGCCGTTCATCTTCCAGTTTCCGGCAACCAGCGGCCGAAGGTTGCGGCCAGCCTCCATGATGGCACTCCCCCGAGCATCAGGCTCGTTAAGCTAAGGCGCCAAGCTTGGGCGCCGGGCGCCCCGTCCGCACCCCTAGCGGCCACGCTTGCAATAACGGACGGGCTGCGCTTCATATCATGCCGACACCCTGCGTCACGCGCAGGATTCCCTTGGCATTCGCGGCCGCGGGGACCAGGGCCAGGCCCTCGGGACCCTTAGCTAGCGCCGCTCAACCGAACGGAACGAACCTTCGATGCTCGACGCGCTAAGACGTGGCTCCACGGGTATGGTGGCAAAGGCCCTGTTCGCGATCCTGGTGATGAGCTTTGCGATCTGGGGCATCGGTCCCGTGTTTCGCAATTTCGGGCGCGGCGCGCTGGCGAAGGTTGGCCCGCACGAGATCCGCGTCGAGGACTTCCAGCGCTCGCTGCAGAACGAGCTGCGCGCCATCTCGCGGCAGACGGGGCGCCACATCACGCCGGAGCAGGCGCGGGCTGCCGGCATCGACCAGCGCGTGCTGGCGCAGCTCATGGCTTGGGCCGCGGTTGAGACGCACGCCGCTCAGCTCGATCTTGCGCTGTCTGACGAGGCGCTGATCAACGGGCTGAAGGACGATCCCTCCTTCAAGGACCCCGCAACCGGCACTTTCTCCAGCATCGCCTTCAAGAACGTGCTGCAGAACATGGGCTTGACCGAGCGCGGCTTCCTGGCGCTGCGCCGGCGCGACGAGCTGCGCGAGCAGGTGACAGGCGCCCTCATCAACGGCGTCGCCATCCCCGATTCGCTGGTCGACCTCGTGAACAGCTGGCGCAACGAGAAGCGCGTCGCGCAGTTCTTCGTCATCGATGCCGACAAGGCGGTGAAAGTGCCGGAGCCCGACGATGCCAAGCTGAGAGAGACCTACGAGGCCAACAAGGGTGAGTTCACCTCGCCCGAGTACCGCAAGCTCGGCGTGCTCATCCTCTCCGTCGACGACCTCAAGACCAAGATGGACGTAACCGACGCCGAGATCGCCACCAAGTACGAGGAATCGAAGGACGACTACAACACGCCCGAGCGGCGCCGCCTGCAGCAGCTCGCCTTCAAGGACAAGGCGGCGGCCGAAGCTGCCAAGACCGCACTAGCCGACGGCAAATCGTTCGGCGATCTCGCCAAGGAGCTTGGCGCCAAGGATTCCGACATCGACCTCGGCCTCGTGTCCAAGGACCGCTTGATCGATCCCAAGGTCGCGGACGTGGCCTTCTCCCTGCCGAAGGACGGCATATCCGACCCCATCGAAGGGCGCTTTGCCACCGTTCTGGTGCGTGTCTCCGCCATCGAACCCGCCGTCACTCGCACTCTCGCCGACGTCAAGGATCAGGTGCGCGACGCGATTGCCAAGAGCAAGGCACAGGGCCAGGTGCAGTCGATGATCGATCAGGTCGAGGACGGGCGCTCCGCCGGCAAGCCGCTCAAGGACGCGGCCGAGCAGTTGAAGCTCCAGTACCTGGAGGTGCCCTCGACCGACCGCAGCAACAAGACGCCGGAAGACGCCCCGGCTGTTGGACTCCCCGATGCTCAAGCAATCGTCAAAGCGGGCTTTGACTCGCAGGTCGGGCTGCAGAACGAGGCGGTGGAGCTGCACGACGGCGGCTTCGCCTGGGTCGACGTGCTGGGCGTGACCGAGAAGAAGCAGAAGCCGTTCGATGAGGTGAAAGAGCAGGCGAAGGCCCTCGCCATAGCCAAGGAGCGCGAGCGTCTCATCGGCGAGTTGGCGGCGAAGCTCGTGGAGAAGGCCGACGGGGGCGCGGATTTCGCCGCGCTCGCAACCGAGGCCGGCGGGGCCAAGGTCGAGACGACGCCGCCTTTCACGCGCACGACCGAGCCGCAGGGAATGCCGAAGGACGCGGTCGCGCGCGCCTTTACGCTGGCGAAGGGCAAGGCTGCGTCCTCGCCGACGAACGACACACGCATCGTCTACCAGGTGACCGAGATTACGCCCGCACCCGAGCCGACCAAGGAGCAGCGCGACACTATCGCCAAGCAGCTCAAGAATGAGTTTACCGACGAGGTGCTGAGCCAGTATGTGGTCGCGCTCGAGGACCGCCTCGGCGCGCACGTGAACCCGGAGGAGTTCAAGCGCGCAACCGGGTCCGGGACCGAGACCGAATAACAGCCGCCCGCGGGCCGGGGATTGCTTTGAGCACGCTCGAGCGCAAGACGAAATCGCGGCCCGGCCCGCTGGAGGCGATACCTCCGCTCGCGACCTTCGCCCAGCGCTATGACGCCGGCGACGCGCAGGTCGTGTGGATGCGCCTCGTCGCCGACCTCGAGACGCCCGTCTCCGCCTATCTGAAGCTTGCGGCCGGGCGACCAATGAGCTTTCTCCTGGAATCGGTCGAAGGCGGAGCCACGCGCGGCCGCTATTCCGTGATTGGGCTCGAGCCGGATCTCGTCTGGCGCGCCGAAGGCGACAAGGCCTCGATCAACCGCAACCCGATCGCAAAGCCGGACGCCTTCCGCCCCGAGCCGCAGGGAACGCTCGCCTCGCTGCGCGCACTGCTCAAGGACTCTGAGCTGCGCCTGCCGCCGGAGCTGCCGCCCATGTCGGCCGGCATCTTCGGCTACATGGGCTACGACACCGTGCGGCTCATGGAGCGGCTGCCGCAGACGCCGGACGATGCACTCGGCATTCCCGATGCCATCCTGATGCGGCCGACGGTGATGGCGATCTTCGACGTCGTCAAAGACGAGATCACCATCGTCACGCCCGTACGCAACGATACGCGCTTCAGCGCGGAGAAGGCCTACAAGGCTGCCTGCAAGCGCCTGAAGGCCGTCGTCGCCGCGCTGAACGAGCCGCTGCCGCACGCGCCCTCGACGCCGAGCCGCAAGCTGCCAGCGCCACGCCCCTCCTCCAACACCACGGCCGCAGAATACAAGTCGATGGTGAGCCGCGCGAAGGAGTACATCGTCGCCGGCGACATCTTCCAGGTGGTGCTGTCGCAACGCTTCTCCGCACCCTTCACGCTATCGCCGTTCGCACTCTATCGGGCGCTGCGGCGGACCAACCCTTCCCCATTCCTGTTCCATCTCGACTTCGGCGGCTTCGCACTCGTCGGCTCGAGCCCCGAAATCCTCGTGCGCGTGCGCAACGGCGAGGTGACGATCCGTCCGATCGCCGGCACCGCGCCGCGCGGGGAGACCGACGCCGAGGACCAGGCGCTCGCGGAAGCCCTGCTGAAAGACCCCAAGGAGCGGGCCGAGCACCTGATGCTGCTCGATCTCGGCCGCAACGACGTCGGGCGCGTCGCCGAGGTCGGCACCGTCGACGTGACCGCGCGCTTCTTCATCGAGCGCTACAGCCACGTGATGCACATCGTCTCCAACGTGATGGGCAGGCTCGACGCCGCTCACGACGCCGTCGACGCGCTGATGGCAGGCTTCCCCGCGGGCACGGTGTCGGGCGCGCCGAAGGTGCGTGCGATGGAGATCATCGACGAGCTGGAGAAATCGAAGCGCGGGCCCTACGCCGGCTGCGTCGGCTACTTCTCCGCCGGCGGCCAGATGGATACTTGCATCATGCTGCGCACCGCGCTCGTGAAGGACGGCATCATGTATGTGCAGGCGGGCGCCGGCCTCGTGCATGATTCGGTGCCCGAGAAAGAGCAGCAGGAGTGCATCAACAAAGCCCAGGCGCTGTTCCGCGCCGCCGAGGAAGCGGTGCGATTCGCTGCGCGCGCGAAATAGGCTCCTCAGTCGTGCCCAGCGACGATTGCCCTTTGACATAGGATCGATTCTTCGGACAAAAACGCCTGTTCAATATTTTCGGCCTTTGACTGCAGGGCATCCCAGGTTCCGCGTCGGCTTCTGCGCATCGCGGTACAGGCAGCTTGGCACACGTCAAGGACCTCAAGCGGAAGGCGCGCCCGCGCGATACCTCCGCCGACGCTTTAAGCCCGCATGCGCTCAGCGCCGGGGGGAGTTCGCGCAGCGTCGCAGCCTTGCGCTCGGCACTGGCGACGACCGTGGCAACCGCGGCGCTGCTTGCGTACGGCGCCCGCCCGGTGCGCGCGCAGACGGTGCCGCCAGCCGCGCCCTGCAATCAGATCAGCGGCGGAGGCTCGACCGTCACCTGCACCGGAAACGTCGGCACCGGCGTCCTGCTCAACAATGGTGGCGGGCCTTACTCCGTCCTCAACGTCAACAGCCTCACGGCGAACATCGCGCCGGCCTCGGGTGTCGACGGTATCCGCTTCACCAGCAACGGCGCCGTCACCGTCAACAGCAACACCGGGCCCCTCGCCATAATCGCGACGGGCGGGGCGGCGCGAGGCATCTTCGCGAATAGCACCGGCAGCAGCGCGGTGGCGATCCGGAGCACCGGCGACATCCAATCCGTCGGCGACGGTGTTTACGGACGCGCGACAAATGGAAACGTCACCATCGCGACCGCTGGAACCATCCAAACAACCGGCACGAACGCGAACGGTATCGATGGCGGGGCATTCACCTCGGGCAGCCTCGCAATCGATGCAACCGGCGCCATAGTGACGAGCGGCAGCGGTGCCAGCGGCATTCGAGCCCGCGCAGCCGACGATATTGCCATCACTGCGCATGCGGCGATCTCGACCACGGGCGACGATGCTCACGGTATCGACGTGGACCTCACAACGGGCGGCGGCGGAGATGCTGTCGCGGTCGAAGCGCTCGGGCCGATCACCACCGCAGGCGCGGGATCCGTCGGCATAAGAGTGGTGACAAATGGCGACGTCGCGGTCACGGCATCGGGGACCGTCACGACCACGGGCACCAACGCCGACGGTGTGTTCGCAGCGAGCTATGGCGGCGCGATTTCGATCAACTCGACCGCCGACATCTCGACGTCCGAGTGGCGCAACGGCCATCCAAGGGAGCAGTCAGAACGCCGCGACGGTTGTCACGTCATCCGGCAACATCGCGACGTCGGGCGACAACGCCTTCGGCATCGCGGTAGGGACCATTTACGGCCCCGCGACGGTGATCTCGTCGGGCAACATCGCGACGTCGGGCACCTTCTCCGCCGGCATCAACGTCGGCACGATCGGCCAGCTCGGCACTAACGACGGTGCGATCACGATCCGCTCGACCGGCAACATCACAACGTCCGGATCCAGTGCGATCGGCATCAACGCGGCCACCGTCTATGGCCCGGTCGACATCACCTCGTTAGGGAATATCGCCGTGTCGGGCGCCGCCTCCATCGGCATCAACGCGCAGACCCAGGGCGACGTGACGATCACCTCGACCGGCGACATCGCGAGCGGACCAGATAGCTCGGTGGCCATCTTGGCCCTGTCGCAGTCGGGCTCGGTCCTGATCACGTTCACCGGCGACATCGCAACCGCCGGTCAAACTGGCATCGGTATCTACGCCCGCGCCGGACAGATCGCCACGGTGTATGCCTCCGGCATCATCACCACGCTCGGCGACAACGCGCCCGGCATTGCCGCTTCGGGCTATACCGGCACGATAGTCGTATCCGGCGCCACCATTCGCACGTTCGGCACCGACTCGCCCGGCATCACCGCCTATGGGCCTGGGGACGTCGTCGTCACATCGACGAGCAAGATCACCACGACGGGTCCGACCTCGGACGGCATCAACGTCGTCAGCACGCATGGAATGGCCGCCGTCGTCTCGTCGGGTGACATCTCGGCGACGGGGACCGGCTCTGCCGGCATCTACGCCCGCGGCTACGCCGGCAGCGTCGTGAAGAACTTCGGCAACGTCGTCGGCGGCCCGTGTTGCGCCGGAGTGATGCAGCGTTCCGCCAATGCCACCACGCTCTTGAACTGGGGGACGATCACCGCGGGACTGGCCGACTTTGCGATCGAAAGCTACGGCGCCAGCAACACGGTCGAAAACGTTGGCACCGTCACCGGCGACGTAAGCCTCACCGGCGGGCCCAGCGCGTTCAACAATCACGCCGGTGCGCTGTTCAATTCGGGCGCATCGGTGCAAGCTGGCCTCGTCACCAATGACGGTGTCATCGCTCCGGGTGGTCGCGGCACCATCGAAACGACCGGGCTGGGCGACGACTTCGTGCAGACCGGCACCGGCGTCTTTGCCGTCGACGTCGATGCGGTGGCCGGAACATCGGACCAGATCATCGTCTCCGACACCGCCGCGCTCGCCGGCAAGGTCGCCGTCAGCCTGCTCAGCATTCCCCCCACCGCGGCACAGACATTCCTCATCCTGTCCTCGCTCGGCACGACCGACAATGGACTGGGGCTCATCGCCAGCCCGGCGCTGCACGCGACGCTCTCGTTCCCCAACGGGCAGGATGTCATTCTCGGCATCAACGTCGACTTCTACATCGACGACCTCAACCCCAATCAGCGCGCCATCGGCGAGAATCTCGACGCGGCGTTCCACGCTGGCGTCGGCGGCCTTGGGCCGGTGATCCTCGGCCTGCTCAACACGGTCAGCGACGACGCGTACAAAGCCGCGCTCAACCAGCTCTTGCCCGAGCTCTACTTTGACGCCGAGATTTCTGCGCTCTACGCGAGCCTTGGCTTCTCCAACAGCCTGCTCTCGTGCAAGGTCAACGGCACGGACACCGCCGCGATCATCCGCGAGGGCCAGTGCCTGTGGGCCGGCGCCAACGCCCGCTTCCTCGACAGCGGCACGACATTCGATCAGATCGGCTTCAATGAGACCGCAGGCCTGTTCACCGCCGGCGCGCAGGTCGCGCTCGACAACGTGTGGCGCCTCGGGTTCGCCGGCGGCTTTCAAACGAGCACGCTCGACACCGCAACCAACGCGCAGAGCCAGGGCTCGCTCGGACAGGGCGGCGCGGCGCTCAAGTACAATCCGGGTCCCCTGCTCATCGCCGGCACGCTGTCGGGCGGCGGCGGGCAATACGACACCAAGCGGCCGATGTCGTTTGGGGGCTTCACCGGCTTAGCCGAAGGCGACCAGTCCCTGGGCTTCTTCAACGCCGGCATGCGCGTCGCTTACGTGTTCGGAGAGCCGCACCTCTACTGGAAGCCCACGCTCGATGCCAACCTCACCTACCTCCACCTCGGCGCCGTCGCCGAGAGCGGCGGCAACGGTGCGGGTCTTGCGATTGCGGGCCAAGGACAGACCGTGCTCACGCTCGCACCCACGCTGGAAGCGGGCACGGAGTGGTGGCTTGCCGGCGGCACGCTCGTGCGCCCGATGCTGCGCGCGGGCGCCATCTGGTACACCAACAACGATCTCGCCCTCAGCGCGTCCTTCGAGAGTGCGCCGGCCGGCGTCGGCCCCTTCACCATCAACACAAAGCTCGACGATGTGATGGGGCTCGTCAGCGCCGGGGTCGACGTGATTACGGGTAACGACTCCGTCCTGCGCCTCTCCTACGACGCCCAGCTCGGCGAGACGACGCAGATCCAAAGCGTCGGCATCAAGGGCAGCGCAAAGTTCTAGGATCCGGGCGCCGCACCAGGCCTCAGCGCGCCGATGATCTCCGGGATCATTCCTGATAGCCGGGCGGCGCCTTGTGCCACTCGTGACCAGCGATCCCGATGCGGTAGCCGTGCTCAAACAGCGCGTTCATGTATTCCTTGTCGAACGGCCCCTTGTAGGGCAGGTGGAAATCATCCTCGATGTAGGCGAGGTTGAATTCGACGCCATCGCGCTTGGTCGTGAGGAACATCCGATAGAGGTCGTTGACGCCGCTGGAGGCCGTCATCGTGGAGATGGCCTGCTGCGCGATCTTCAAGGTCTGGCGCTCAACCTTCTCCTCCGGCCGATAGAGCCGCGCGTTGCGAATGATGTAGGCGGCAGGGCGCGCGTTCTTGACGCCGAGCTCCTTCATCTTTGCCTTGAGATTGAACGAGGGTGGATAGAGGAACGCCTGCGCGATGGCACCACCATCGACGTGCATCTCTTGATAAAGCTTTCCGTCGATAGCGACATCGATCATCACTGGTGGGAACACGCCCGGTATCGCCGCGGAGGCGACGAGGACATCGATGATGAGTTCGCGGGCGCGCGGGTTTCCGCTCGAGGCGATGGCGCCGATGTTCCAGATCGCCGAGCGGCCCTGGTCGAGGTTGGTCGTCAGAATGAGAAGAATGCGACCGCGTTCGTACTCCTCGGCCAGCCGCTGGATCATGTGCGCATCGACGAAACCGGCGATCCGGTTGCGCAAAGGCGTCGAGTCCGCCATGGCGTCGTCGGCGACGGCGGCCATGAATGAGCGCGCCTGGTAGATGTCTCCAGCGCCCGTCTCGGTGTAGATCGCGCGGAGCTGTGGGTCATATTCCGGCCCGAGAAAGATGAACGGCGCTGAGAGCGCGCCCGTACTCACCCCGGTGACGACGGTGAATTCCGGGCGGTCGCCGCGCGTGGTCCATCCGGTGAGGAGCCCGGCACCGAAGGCGCCGTCGTCGCCGCCGCCCGACATGGCGAGGAACGTGCGCACCGGCGGCTTGCCGTTGACCGGTTTCAAGAGGCCCGACGCCTTGGCCCGCATATAAGCCTGGGTCGCCAGTGCGGAGGCCCGTTCGTTGTCGCCGTCGACGTAGTAGCGGGCATCCGCGATCTCGAGCGGGACCGCGCTGCCTGCGAGCGAGAGCGGCACGGCGGGCAGGCGTCCATTCGTGGCACAGGCGGATAACCCAAGGCCCAGGGCCAGCAACATGGCGGCGGTGCAGCCGCGCAAGGTTGCGTAGACTACTCCCCGCGCATCGCCGCGGCGGCGCAATGAACGCTCAGACATGCATGACCCCGAGATCCGTAAGTCTCAGCGCGCCCGACTTGGCCCACCCTCGGAAACGCCGGTCGACCATCAGTCTATACCCAACAAGAGCGCTATTGGGGCGGCTTTATGGTTGCCGCAAGCGCATACTCCCAAAGCGGCACGGGCGCCGCTTTTTCAGGCATTCGCTTGACAGCCGTCCGCGCCGCGGCAAGGTCCGCCGATGCTGACGCTCATCCTGCTGCGACACGCCAAATCGAGCTGGGACCACGCCCAGCTCTCGGACTTCAAGCGGCCGCTCGCCAAGCGCGGCAAGAAGGCGGCGCCGGAGATGGGTGCTGAATTGGCGCGGCTCGGGCTGCGGCCGGACCTTATACTCTGCTCTGGCGCGGCGCGGGCACGCGAGACACTGGCGCTGTTGCTGCCCGAACTTGGATCGCAATCGCCGCCGGTCGTTTACGACGATGCGCTCTACATGGCGCTGCCCGACGGCCTACTGACGGGGCTGCACACGATCGAGCCGGACCACCACGGCAAGTCGCCCCAATGCGTCATGATGGTCGGGCACAATCCCGGGTTCGAGGAGCTGGCGCTGCTGCTCGTCGGCGACGGACCCGCAGCCGAGCTCGCAGAGCTCGCCGATAAGTTCCCGACCGCCGGCGCCGCGGTCATCACCTTCGACGCCGAGCACTGGTCGGAGGTCGGACCGGGCCGCGGGCGGCTCAATCACTTCCTCACACCCAAGCGCCTCCCTTGACGCTTTTGTTGCCCCTCCCTACACCCTTGCTCACAATTTGTGCGCAGCGCCCGGGTCGCGACCGCCATGCTCATCCTCATCGATAACTACGACAGCTTCACCTACAATCTCGTGCACTTCCTGGGTGAGCTGGGCGCTGTGTGCGAGGTCATCCGCAACGACAAGATCAGTGCGGCCGACGTCATCAAGAAGAAGCCGAAGGCCATCGTGCTGTCGCCCGGCCCCTGCACGCCCAACGAGGCCGGCATCTGTCTCGACCTCATCGCCAAGGCCGGCGGCAAGATCCCGCTGCTCGGCGTCTGCCTCGGCCACCAGGCCATCGGGCAGGTCTACGGCGGCAGGGTGATCCGCGCGCCCGAGCCCCTGCACGGCAAGTTGTCGACCATCCGCCACACCGACAAGGGCGTGTTCAAGGGCCTGCCCGAGCGCTTCCAGGTGACGCGTTATCATTCGCTCATCGTCGAGAGAAAGAGCCTGCCCGACGTGCTCGAGGTCACGGCGGAGACGCCCGACGGCATCATCATGGGACTGCAGCACAAGCAGCATCCGGTGCACGGGGTGCAGTTCCATCCCGAGAGCATCGCCTCCGAGCAGGGCCACGCGTTGCTCGCAAACTTCCTCACCCTTGCCGGCATGAGCCCGCGCCGGCGCAACGCGCCCGCGCCGCGCGACGCGGCTTAAGGCCTCGCGATGCCGGCCTCCGAGTTGAAGCGGCTGCTGCAGAAAGTGGCCAACGGCGCCAGCCTCGACGAGGAGGAGATGGCGACCGCGCTCGAGACGATGACCTCGGGCGTCGCCAGCCCCGTGCAGATGGCGGCGTTCCTCATGGCGCTGCGAACCCGCGGCGAGACCGTCGCCGAGATCACGGGCGCGTGCCGGCTCATGCGCTCGCGCATGCTCGCCGTGGAGGCCCCGCCCAACGCGGTCGACATTGTGGGAACCGGCGGCGACGGACACGGCACCTATAACGTCTCGACCTGCGCGGCAATCGTTGCGGCCGGCGCCGGGGTGCCTGTTGCCAAGCACGGCAACCGCTCCGTCTCCTCGCTCTCGGGTGCCTCCGACGTGCTGACCGCGCTCGGCGTCAAGCTCGACGTGCCGCCCGTCACCATCTCGCGCGCCATCGCCGAGGCTGGGGTCGGCTTCATGTGGGCGCCGATGCACCACCCGGCGATGAAGCACTGGGCGCCGGTGCGCGCCGAGCTTGGCGTGCGCACGATCTTCAATCTCCTGGGGCCGCTGTCGAACCCGGCCGGCGTGAAGCGCCAAGTGCTCGGCGTGTTCGACGACCGCTGGGTCGAGCCACTGGCGGAAGTGCTGCGCAACCTCGGTTCCGAGCGCGCCTGGGTCGTACACGGCTCCGACGGCCTCGACGAGCTGACGACGACGGGCATAACGCGCGTTGCCGAGCTCGACGCGGGCGCGATCTCGGTCTTCGAGGTGACGCCAGAGGATGCCGGGTTGCCGCGGGCGACGCTCGCGCAATTGAAGGGCGGGGATGCGCAGGCGAACGCCGCCGCCATCCGCGAGGTGCTGGGCGGCGAGCCCGGACCCTTCCGCGACATCGTGCTGCTCAACGCCGCCCCGGCGCTCATCGTTGGCGGCAAGGCCGCGAGCATCCGCGAGGGCGTCGAGCGCGCGAGCCGCTCGATCGACACGGGGGCGGCCGCGCAGGCGCTCGACAAGCTTGTCGCCGTCACCAACGCAGCGTGACGCTTGTGGCGTCCCCTAGCTGGCGCCGATCTCGGGATCGAACGGCGAAAGCTCCTCGCGGATCGCGGCATACGTGCGCTGCTCAATGCGCCGATAAGCGCCGGCGATCGCCTTCCCAAGATCGGTGATCTGCGCTCCGCCGCCGTGCGCGCCCCCCGACGCGGTGGTGACGAGGGGCTCCCCGAACATGCCGTTGAGAGCATCAACCAGCAGCCACGCGCGCCGGTAGGACATCCCCATCTCGCGGCCTGCCGCCGAGATCGACCCATAGCGCTCGATCGCTTCGAGCAGATCGACCTTGCCGGGGCCAAGGAGGAGCCCTTTGCCCATCGTGATGCGCAGGCGCGGAGCGCCGCGCGCGCGCGCAGCTTTCTTCGGCTTTGCCTTCTTGGTCTTGGCGGCCACTCTCGTCACCCCAATGTCAGCAGAGAGGTTATACCAGCGTTGCCGCTAACCGCGCCACGGACCGCAAACGCTCGGGCCGGCGGAGACGGTCAGCACCCCTTGACCATCCCCCTCCCCGCCGGTAGCAAGCGCCGCTCCACA
>CAXMLT010000415.1:0-5119 GCA_964194245.1 uncultured Hyphomicrobium sp. | reverse complement strand
GCCGACTGGGTGATCGACATGGGGCCGGAGGGCGGCGATGCCGGCGGGCGGATCGTCGCTGCCGGCACGCCCGAGGACATCGCGCGCGTGAAGGAGAGCTACACGGGGGCCTATTTGCGCGGGGTGCTGGGGCGTCGGGGGAAGGCGGGGCGGAAGCAGGCGGCGGAGTAAACTGGGCGGCTGCACCCAAACCCAGAGGCGCAACAAGTGCTCTGTGCATAAACGGGGGCATACGAGCACCGCCGACAATCCTGCAGATATAGTTTTGCCTCTGAGCATTGATTCGCGCGGGGCACGAGGACGATGATCAATGAAGAAGATTTAGCAGGGGCCGTGCTCGCCGGCATGGAACCGGATCAACGGTTTAGGTTTATTGAGCAGCTTGCCGCCAAACGGTTGGTCAGCGAGCGGGACATTAACGGCGAACATATCTACGACGACTATGACTACATGAGTTCGGTACTTGAAGCTGCTCGCTTGTGCCGCATTTCCGAGTTGCTGGAATGGGACATGCCTCGCCGAAACGGCGACGACTGGCAGTGGGCGTGCCGCAATTTCCGAGCGGACGCCGCGCGCGTATCGCAACGCATTCTGTTCGAGCACGCTTCCCGACCCGTGAAGGACCCCAACACGGTTGCGCTGGATGCCGCCACGAAGGAACGGCTGCGCTTCCATCTCGGGCAAGTGCGCGGCATTATTGACAATGACCCCATGCCCGAAAAAGGATCTTTACGATTCAATCTCGGAACTCGAGCGCGAGATTGACAAGGCGCGCACGCGCATAGCGGCGGTAATCGACGTTCTTAGTAAGACGTGGGATGGGGACATGCGGGCGGCAGACGCACTACGCCAGATCGTGATCATTATTCAAAGTGCGAAGTCGGACGAAAATGAGACGGCCATGCTGGCTGCTCCACAAAAGCCCAAGCAAATCGAGGGTCCCAAGAACTTGGCAGCACCCAGGCGTAAGTCAGTCGAGAGAAAAAGTGGCGTCGACAAACCGCTCGATGACGAGATTCCCTTCTAACTAACGATACAGAGACGGGAGACGAACACAGATGGCACATCAGCCTGAGATTTGGTCCGGCGACGTCAGACGCGTCCTAATATCGCCGTCTCGTTACGCTGTTCGGTCCACTTTCAAGTTGGCAGAAGGCAACTTCACCAGGCCGAGCATGCGACGCCGCGTTCGACGAATTTTGCGACGCGTTCGCGAAGGCGGTCGGGGCAAAATCTGGCTCTGCGGTGAAGCAGCAAATTCGTTTTGCAATGCCGGAAAGTGAAAATGGAAGCACTTGGGATCGGCAGGCGCAAACCGCAATCCTGAACAAGGCAGCCGCATTGGAAGCTGGCTTCATCGAAGACAGCCACCTCCCAGATTTGCTTGCAGTTGGTCGTGCAGCCAAGGACCGCAAGCAAGCTGCGGAGTGATCCATGACGCTTTGGGCATGGCTAGTTTCACACGATGCAATCGCGGCAGCGCTTTTGGGTACGATCCTTGGCGCTGTCTTGAGCTTCGCCCTGAGCTATTTTACCGACCTACTTCAACGGAAACGACGGCAGCGCGTTGTGAGTATGCGTATCGCGACCGATCTGCGCCAATGGATGAACCGTCTTTGGTCGCGGATATCTGACACGCGGACTTCCATCGCGTCCGATGGCGCCGGAGGAACGCCGTACACCGAAGTTCCCGATCTTCGCTTCGAAGGCGATCTCAATCAAATTCCTCTGTTGGACTCGGGCACCGCCAAGCGGATCTTCGAACTGATTCACAAGAAGGACGCCGTGAACGCTGAAGCGGAGGGAACCTTGGAATATCAAGATCACGATGAAGCTCTCGACGTCTTCCTGGGCCGAGCAGCCAATCTATTTTTGACTGCCGTGGCCATCTATGACGATATCTCCCGTCAGGTCGGCTGGGACGAACGGCCGTTCTCCCAGGCAAAGGAGACGATGCAGGCGGAGGTTGATCGTCTTTCCGAGATCGAAGCGAAACGAGCTGCCTTCAATCAAAAATTCTTCGCAGACGTCTAAGTCCTGCACGATGATCGCCGCACCGTGTGCGCCGAGCCCCGGATCGGTGGGGCGCGCATCGTGTCGCACGCCGGACAACGCCGCGCCCCACGCAGCGCTCACCCCATCACTCCCCGTATTGCTCGTCGCTGACGTGCTCGAGCCACGCAACCGCACTGCCGTTCAACGCCTCCTGAACCGCGATGTGCGTCATCCCCGTCCGCGGAGTCGCCCCGTGCCAATGCTTCTCGCCGGGCGCGAACCAGACCACGTCGCCCGGCCGGATCGGGCTGCCCGCGGCGGATGCTGGTTTCGGCAGCGTGAAGGTCCACCTCGGCGCCGCCGTTCCGGGCACCGAGCGACTCACCTACACTGCCAGAGCATGGAACAAGCCGAACGCACCTTCCCGACCTTGCGCCGGTGGCGCAGGATGAGCGAAAGCGAGCAAGACGCCCTGCTCGACAAGATCGAGAGACGCCGGCGGTGGCGCGTCATCTTCCGCGGCGTCGTTGCGGTGCTGTGCGTTCTCGCCCTGGCAATCGTCGCCGCGCTCGTAGTCGGCCGCTAATCGCTCCGCGCACCACGCAGCGCTCACCCCATCACGCTCCGTACTGCTCGTCGCTGACGTGCTCCAGCCACGCGACCGCGCTGCCGCCCAACGCCTCCTGCACCGCGATGTGCGTCATCGCCGTCCGCGGCGTCGCCCCGTGCCAATGCTTCTCGTCGGGCGCGAACCAGACCACGTCCCCCGGCCGGATCTCCTCGATCGGCCCGCCCCAGCGCTGCGCCCACCCGAGCCCCGCCGTGACGATGAGGGTCTGGCCCAGCGGATGCGTGTGCCAGGCCGTGCGGGCGCCGGGCTCGAAGGTGACGCTGGCGCCGCGAGCCCGAGCCGGATCGGGCGCCTCGAACAGCGGATCGATGCGCACCGTGCCGGTGAAGTACTCGGCTGGTCCGCGGCCGGACGGTTGCGCGCCGCTGCGTTTGATCTCCATCGGGTTCTCCTTCGCTGACCGCCGGCAACGCGTGCACCGCGGCCGGTCGCCAAAACCTCGGCGCTTGCGCGAGCGCGGCTTAGGCCGTGCGGCCGCCGGAAACGGCGCGCGCAGAACGGCGTCCATCTTATCGCAGGTGGCCGCGCTCAAGCCCGAATAGTAGCGCGCCGCCGACAGGCAGCGCCGCATGCGGTCGTCACGCTTGGCGAGCTTCAGGACGTCAGTCGAAGGCTTTGCCCGGCGGGCACCCCAGCCGCTTGAACACCATCGCCGCCGGGCAGAATCCGGTGAAGGCCGACTGCAGCAAGTTGGCCCCTACGAAGGCCGTCAGCAGTAGCCACCACGGCGACACGAGGTAGGCAAGCGCCAGCGACAAAAGCACCATGACGCCCGCGAAAGCGAATACCGCTTGGTCGACTGTCATCGGAACTCTCCCATGCCTGACGATCTCGTGAGACGGCGCTGCGCAGACGCCGAGGGATGACGGCAGCGCGCTGCGTCAGGCCACCTTGTTGCGGATGAGGATTGCGACGGCGCACGACAGCAGCCAGAAGCCGCCACCGATGCCCAGAACACCATATTCCTCCGGCGAGCCGCCACCGAACAGCTTCTGCAGCGCCATTCCGAATCCGACCAGGCCGCCCGCCAAAAGCACCCAGATAATGAAATCGAGGATCGTCTTGTGCATGCGCGTCTCCCACCGCTCGCGGCTTGCCGCCGGTCTCATTATGAGAACAACCTAAACCTGCGACGGCGGACATTCCATATGCAATTGGCGGCGCGCGCGTATCACACGCCTATCGCATTCTTCCCTTAGAACCCACGGAATACCGTTTCCAACCTCAGATCGGTGCGTGGCGTGCGCAAGAGGAATTGGCGCCTCGTGATCGTGGGCGTTGTGCTGCTGCTGGCGGCCGTCGCGTTCTTTTTCGCGATGGGGACCATCGCGCCAAGATCGAATGACCCGGTGGATCTCATGCGCACCGTCGGGCAGGTTTCCGGCGGCGTTGGCGCTCTCGGTCTCGTTATGCTCGTCTTTGGGCTCATCGGCCGACGGCAGACCGCGTGAGAGCTCGGAGCGCTGCGGGCGGCGATCTATCAAGCTAGGTTTTTCGCGCAATGTCGGTGAAGCAATTGGGCGCCGTTGCTTACGTAGCCGGTCTGAGCGCTTGCATCATGGCGCTGCTGTGGTTGCTGTACCTCGGCGTACCTGATGACGATACGGTCGAATGCTCACTCTTCTTCACCGCGCGCTGCAAAGAGATGGTTCTCGCCTTCGGCGGCCCGGCAGCGCTGTTCGCATACAGCCGTGTTCTCGTCTGGGTCGTATGGATTGGATTGGCACTCTGGGTCACTGGCCTGGTGATCGAGGCCAGAGAACCCGGAGAGACCAGAGAGAAATGACTTAGCGCACGCCTCTACCGTCCCCGCCCCGCTTACGCGGCCTTGCTTCGCGCAGCCGCGCTCCCGTCATGGCCGCTCCGCACTCCACACGCCCGAGCACAGCCCCGAAGGTCCCTTGCCGTTCCACGTTCCGCTGGCCCGAGCCCCACTGAACCGGCCGGTCCCATGCGCGATGCGCGGGCCCGCCACGGCTGTCAGCGACACGCTCCCCGATGCAGACACGCGGCCGCCGAGCTGGATCGGGTAGAACGCGAAAGCTCCGCCGGTCGAATGAATGCGGCCGCCCGATATCCCCATGCCGATCGGGATTGTTCCGCAATGGCCGCGGGTCGTCACCGCAGTCATGCTCCAGTTGCCATCGAACTTGGCTGCGCCCGCGGGCACGGCGGAACAGATGAGCGCGGAAACGGCTGACAGCGCGAAGGCGCACATACGATTGCCAATCATGGGAAACCTCATGCGCGTGTTGTATTGCTCGTCAATTCGAGCACGCTTCAGTATCGGTAGGGACGGTACGGGCGATGCGCCGGCCCATCGTACGCATAGTAGTCGGGTAGAACCCATCGCCATTCCAGTACGGCCCATAGCTCGGACCGTAGTCGTCGTTGCCGCCGTAGCGAAGCAGGTTCTCTCTATCCTGCGGGCTCAAGTACGCCCCCTGTCGCTCCTTGGCGCGCGCGTTTTCCACCGCACCCACCGACTGTGCC
>CAXMLT010000414.1:0-2671 GCA_964194245.1 uncultured Hyphomicrobium sp. | reverse complement strand
GTCTACGACCTCGCCACGCGCCGCGCGCTCATCATCATCGGCGAGGACATGGTCACGGGTGCCTACGACAGCCCCGTCGACTTCACGCCGCAGACGCAGATCCAGGAAGTGGAGACGCGGCTCTACGATCTCGCCGAGCAGCGCAAGTACGGCCAGGGGTTCCTGGGCTTCGGCTCAGCCCTCACCAACGCCATCGACATGGCGAACGCCGCGTTCCAGCGCTCGGGCCACCTTTCGGGTCTTGCGACCGGCTTGGCCGATCTCGACGCCAAGCTCGGCGGCCTGCAGCCGTCAGACCTCATCATCCTCGCCGGGCGCCCCTCGATGGGGAAGACCGCGCTCGCGACCAACATTGCCTACAACATCGCCAAGCAGCATAGGCTCGAGCGGCAAACCGACGGCTCGGACAGGACCGTCGACGGCGCCATCGTCGGCTTCTTCTCGCTCGAAATGTCGGCCGAACAGCTTGCCACCCGCATCCTCTCCGAGCAGACCGAGGTCTCTTCGGAGAAGATCCGCCGCGGCATGATCAAAGAAGACGAATTTGCCAAGCTGGTACTCGTCTCGCAGACGATGAGCCAAATTCCGCTCTACATCGATCAGACCGGCGGAATTTCGATCGCCCAACTCGCCGCGCGTGCGCGCAAGCTGAAGCGCCAGAAGGGCCTCGGGCTCCTCGTCGTCGACTACCTGCAGCTCCTGACCGGCCACAAGCGCTTGAGCGATGGCCGCGTGCAGGAGGTCTCCGAGATCACCACGGGCCTCAAGGCCCTCGCCAAGGAGCTCAACGTGCCGATCATCGCGCTCTCCCAGCTCTCGCGTCAGGTGGAGCAACGCGACGACAAGCGGCCACAGCTTTCCGACTTGCGCGAGTCGGGCTCGATCGAGCAGGACGCCGACGTCGTCATGTTCGTGTTCCGCGAGGAATATTACGTGGAGCGCCGCAAGCCCGACGAGACGGATTCCAAGTTCGGGGAATGGATGAACGAGATGAGCCGCGTGCACGGCAAGGCCGAGGTCATCATCGGCAAGCAGCGTCACGGCCCCACGGGCAGCGTGCAACTGGCGTTCGAAGGCCAATTCACGAGGTTTTCCAACTTGGAGCGCCACCACCAGACCCCCGACTACATCCGATAACGGCCTCCTTTGCACCGCGATTCTCCGCTACAGAGAGAGGCCTATTCGGCTTCTCGGGGAGACGTCCCGTGCACGACATTCACGTCCGCCCGACGCCACACGCCGACGCCGAAAAGCCGGCGCCGCGCGTTGCGGACGTGCCCGCAGGGGCAACCGGCGTCATCACCATCGACCTCGCGCAGGTGCGCGCAAACTGGCGCGCGCTCGCACGCCATGTGGCGCCGGCCGAATGCGCGGCGGTCGTCAAGGCTGACGCCTACGGCCTGGGCGCCGCCCGCGTAATCCCGGCGCTGCTCGATGCCGGATGCCGCACGTTCTTCGTCGCGACGCTGGAGGAGGCGCACAGCGCCCGCGCACTGGCGCCCGGCGCCGCCATCTTCATCCTCGACGGGCTCCTGCCGCGCACCGAGAAGCATGTGGCGAACCTGTGCGCGATCCCCGTGCTCTCGAGCCTCGATGAGATTCGCGCCTGGGTCTCGCTTGGCGCCGGTGCGCGTCGCGCCCCGCCCGCGGCGCTGCAGCTCGACACCGGCCTCAACCGCCTCGGCCTGCGAGCTGGCGAGGTCGCTCGTCTTGCGGGCGACGCCGTACTCTTGCGCCAACTTGAGCTCGCCCTCGTCATGAGCCACCTCGCCTGTGCCGACGAGGCCGGCCATCCGATGAACCAGGAGCAGCTCGATGCCTTCACGCGGCTGCGCGCGCAGCTCCCCCCGACGCGCTCTAGCCTTGCCGCCTCCGACGGCCTGATGCTCGGCCCCGCGTTCCACTTCGATCTCGTGCGCCCCGGCTACGCGCTCTATGGCGGTCAGGCAGCACCCCAGCGCGTCACGCCAGTGCGTCCGGTCGTTCACGTCAGCGCACGCATCCTGCAGGTCCAGGACGTGCCCGCGGGCGGGCGCATCGGCTATTCGGCGAGCTATCGCGCAACTTCACCGCGCCGCATCGCCACCATCGCCGCCGGCTACGCCGACGGCGTGTTCCGCCACGCCAGCGCAACCAACGATGCTCTTGGCGGCGTGGTGCTGATCGGCGGCAGGCGCGCGCCGATCGTCGGCCGCGTGTCCATGGACCTCATCACCGTCGACGTGACGGACCTCGGAGAGCTTGCGCCTACGCGCGGCGACTGGGCCGATCTTGTTGCTCCCGAGCTGCCCATCGAGAGCGTGGGCGTGAGCGCGAAGACCATCGGCTATGAGGTGCTGACGCGGCTCGGACCGCGCTTCCACCGCGTCTTTCTCGACGAGGCGGACTGATCCCGCATGGCAAAACCCAGCAAGTCGACCTTCGTGTGCCAGAACTGCGGCGCCGTTGCCCCGCGCTGGGCCGGCAAGTGCCCCTCGTGCGAGGAGTGGAACACGCTGATTGAGGAGGCGGACGTTGTCGCGCCGCCGGGCTCCGGGCTCGCGCGCAAGGGAGGCAGCGGGCGCGTCATCGCCTTGGAGGGCCTCAAAGGGCGGCCCGCCGAGGCCCCGCGCTTCTCGACCGGTCTCACCGAGCTCGATCGCGTCACCGGCGGCGGCATCGTGCCGGGCTC
>CAXMLT010000413.1:0-1580 GCA_964194245.1 uncultured Hyphomicrobium sp. | reverse complement strand
GAGCCGGTCGAGGACGGGCTTGGAGAGGCGCTCGCGCGTTTCGCCAGCGGCTTTGTCCAGCTCGCCGGAAAGAAGCTGCAGGGCGGCCAGCTCCCGCGTAAGGCCACGCACCCGCTCCTCTGCCGCCGCGCAGGCTTCGTCCAGCTCAGCGACGGTCGAGCCGACGTCGTCGGCGCGGTCGGCTTTCAGTTCGCCTTCGATGCCGGCCTCGGTGCGGTGCAGGTCGGATAGTTCCTTCTCGGCCGCGGATACTGCAACAGCGGCAGTTTCAGACGCGCGCCTTAGCGCCGTAAAGCGCGTCTCGTCTGGGGCCGCCTCGCGCCAAGCGGTCGCGTCGCGCACCGCGGCATTGCGGGCGGTTGTCGCCTCAGTCAGCGTCACTGCAAGCTTGTCCAGCTTCGCTTTGCGGGCGGCGGCGGCATCGCCAAGTTCCGCAGCGAGCCTCTTGATGTGGTCGCCCCGCTCAGCCGCGAGCGTGCGCGCTTGCCCTTCCTGAACACGCGTCTCATTGCGCAGCGCGGACGCTATTTCAAAATCCTCGTCTGAGCTTGATCGGGCTTCAGTCAGCTCTGGCATTAGCAAATCCAGCTGCTCAGGCGTCCGCGTCGGCGCAGGCCCGAGCAGCGCGGCGCGCTTGGCAAGCTCGGCATGGGCCGCTTCCAGCCGCTCGATCCCGTCGGGCGCGCGCGCCTGCAATTTTGCATTCGCCTCCGAAAGCTGAGCCTGCAGCGCACGGCGCTCGGCGGCCCGCCGCTCGGCGTCCTCGAGCGACGTAGCTCCCATCTTGCGCAGGAGGTCCGAGAGCTGTGCCTGTTGTGCCGTGATGTCGGCCGCGTCGTCCTCGGCGCCCTCCGATTTTCCCGGCGCAACGGTGATTACGCCGATGCCCTCGATCTCGAGCGCGATCGCGCGCGTCGGATGGATCGTCTCGCCGTCAGCGACCGCCTTGCCGGCAACTCGGATCTTGCCGGCGCCACCGTGCGCGTACGAGATGGACACCTTGGGCGCGGCTGCTTCGAGACGCGCAGAAAGCGTGGCGATGCTCTGCGCTGCACGCCGAGCAGCGGCGAGCAATCCATCCTCGGTGCCGTTCGCGGCGAGCGCGTCGGTCAGCCCCTTGCGTTCGCCCGCTGCGTCACGCGCCGCTTTGAGCCGGTCCGCCAAATCGCGCAGTTGCGCGCCAAGTGCGTGCGCCTTGCCTTCGCGCTCTGCGGCTGCGAGCGCCTCCTTGATCTCGTCGCGCTTCTTACGCGCCGCCTCCGTGCGGCTCTCTTGTTCGGCAAGGCGCCGGGTCAGCCCCGCGAGTTCCGGCGCTTCGTACACCGCCGCCTCCTCCAGCTTGGAAAGGTCGGCGATCTTCGCCTTCAGACTTTCAAGCGCAGTCTCGCAGGAGTGAAACCTCTGCTCGTGCTTCTCCAGCGCCTCCTCGGCGACGCGCAGCTTCTCATACGCCGCACGCCCGGTCTCGAACGCCCGCTCGGCGTCGGCCTTGGCTTGCGCGCGTGCCGTTGCCGCCGCCGGATCCGCGAGCCGCGCGATCTTCTCGCGTACGCCCCCCAGCCGGTCGAGCCGCGCCTGTG
>CAXMLT010000412.1:0-8381 GCA_964194245.1 uncultured Hyphomicrobium sp. | reverse complement strand
GCCCTATTCCATGCGGCTCGTCGACCGGCTGGCGCGCGAGACGGGGCTTGGCGAAGCCTCCCGGACGCTCGATCTCGGCTGCGGGCCCGGCTCGCTCACGCTGCCGCTTGCACGCTTCTCTGGCACTACCATCGGCATCGACCCCGACGCGGCCATGATCGGCGCGGCGCAGCAGGCGGCCGAGGTCACGGGGCTGTCGGTCGAGTGGAGCGTCGGCTCCTCGCTCGATCTTTCCGACGAGCTTGCCCCCCTCGACCTCGTCACCATCGGACGCGCCTTCCATTGGATGGACCGGGAGGCGACACTTCTCCGCCTCGATCAGCTCGTGCGGCCCGGCGGCGCGGTCGCACTCGTCAACACGGAGCTGCACCCGCTCGGACGCCACACCTGGCACGCCGCGTTCGAGGAGCTGCGCAAGTCGCACGGGCGCTTCGACGACTTCTACCGCTGGCGCAAGAGCGAGGGCTGGGAGGAGCACCTGAGCGTGCTCGTGCGCAGCGTCTTCTGCGATGTCGTGCGCATCTCGGTCTACGAGGCGCGCGAGGCGTCGCTTGACGAGATCGTCGCGCGCGCGTTCTCGTTCTCAGCCAACTCGCCGGCTTCGCTTGGAGAGGAGGGCCGCGCGGCTTACGAAGCCGCAGTCCGCCAGACTATGACGGCGCTCGAGCCCGGCGGCCGCTTCCCCGAGATCGTCGAGAGCACGGCGATGATCGCGCGGCGCGCGCGCTGATCGGCGCTGGCGATAAGCACGCGGCTGCCCACTGCCAAGACCCGGGCGCTCATCGCCGCCACGCCGCCAGAGATCGATTGAGTGCCCGAGAGCGACAAAGAAAATGCCGCCGGGTCACCCGGCGGCATCTCACGTTCAAACTTTGCGCTGACAACAGCGTCAGGCAAGCTCGACCTGGGCGGCCTGCTTGCCGCGGCCCTTGCGGTCGTCCTCGAGCACGAAGGTGATCTTGTCGCCCTCGTTGAGGCCGTGGATGCCGGCCCGCTCCAGCGCGCTCACGTGAAGGAACACGTCCTTGGAGCCGTCCTCCGGCTGCACGAAACCGAAGCCCTTCGCCGAATTGAAGAACTTCACGGTGCCATTGATGCGATTCATAAGGTGTCTTTTCCAGTCGGCGTAATCATGAAGCCAATCGCCGGACGGCACGCCGCACAGTCCGGAGTCTCAGTCATTTTGGGAAGGGCAAACGGCCGGTGGCGCGCTGTCTAATCCAAAAATTGAGGGCGCGTTCCACCTCGGATCGCACCGGCAAGGCGTATATGCCCCGGCCGGGAAGCAAAATCAAGGCGAACTAGGCGCGATAGCTGAACAAACGGAAAAGATCGCTCGGCGCTTTGTAAAGCTCGGCGATACGCGTAAAGCCGGCGTCGCGCCCCAGCGTCCCCCACTCGGTGACGGTCTCGGGCAGGTCGCAGGTGCGCACATGGCGCATCGCCTCCTCGAACTCCTCCGCGCTCAAAGCCGTCCACTCCCGCCGCCCCGTCTCCTCGAAGCGGTCGAGGTAGTCGGCGCGGCTTTCCCCGTCCCGGCACGTCGGCTCGTAGATCAGAAGCGCCCCGTGCGGCGACAGCCGCGCATGGATCTCGCGCATCAAAGTGCGCTTGTCGGGCGTTATCAGGTGATGCAGCGACAGGCTGATCCAGACGACGTCGGCCGGACCCGAGCCTGTCCGCATCGCCTGCACGAAATCGGCTTCATCGAGCTCGACCGCGCAGGGCAGCGCCGCGAGGTTCTGCTTTGCGAGAGCTAGCGCCGGCGGCGCCAGGTCGATGCCGCGGTACTGCGCGATCTCAGTGCCTTTGAGCGCCGTCACGACGCCGCTCGCATCCCCGCAGGCGAGATCGACGAAGGCGAACGCGCGCGCGACGTTGTCGTTGAGGAAACGGTGCAGCTCGGCGTAGGCGCCCGCGTTCTCCAGATAGTCGTGCGTGAGGAACTTGCGATAGAGCTCCCACTGATGCCGGAAGATGTCGAGCGCAGTCTCGTCGCGAGCGGGCGCGACAGGTGTCTGACGCTGAACGTTGACCATCAAGTCCTCCCGGCGCTTGAGGCGCCGTTGCTCTGATGTGGCACGAAGCTATGCCGCGCAGGTAAATATTGGCTTTGGGTCGCCATCCGCAATCGGGGATTGAAGATCGGCACCGCATAGGTGAGGAACAGCAACAGGTGCACTGGGCCTTCAGCACGACCGGCGCGGCGTATGGAAGCAGTCGCCCGCTAACAGGCCGAAATGATCGGCGCGCTAACCAGCGCGCAGCGAGGTGCGCTCGGATGCAACTCTCCCGCCCGCGAGCATCTCAGGGATGTCGGCGGCGGGGCGCGGCGTGCTGATGTAGAATCCCTGCACCTCGGTGCAGCCCTCCTGCCTCACCTGCTCGAACTGCTGTTCCGTCTCGACGCCCTCGGCGCAGGTGGCGATGCCGAGGCTCATGCCCAGCGTCGCGATCGAGCGCAGGATGGCGAGCGAGGTCTTCGGCCGCTCATCCAGCTCCTTGATGAAAATCTGGTCGATCTTGATCTTGTCGAAGTGGTAGCGGCCGAGATAGCTCAGCGACGAGTACCCGGTGCCGAAGTCGTCAAGCGCGAAGCGGACACCGATCAGGTGCAGCTTCTCCAGCGTCTCGGCGACGTTCTCGCCCTCCTCTAGCAGCAGCGACTCGGTCACCTCGAGCTCGAGCCTCTGCGGCAAGAGCTGGGAAGCGCCGAGCGCGGTGATCACCGCTTGCCGCACGTTACCGAAGCGGAACTGTGCCGGCGAAAGATTGACCGCGACCTTGAGGCCCTTCGGCCATTTCGCGGCCTCCATGCAGGCCTGCCGCAACGTCCACTCGCCGATCTGGACGATCAGATTCGATTCTTCCGCGAGCGGGATGAACTCGGCGGGCGAGACGAGCCCGCGCTCGGGATGGTTCCAGCGCAGAAGCGCCTCGAAGCCGGCGATCTCGTTGCGCTCCAGATTGAGCTGTGGCTGGTAGTAGAGCTCAAGCTCGCCCGCATGTAGTGCCGCACGCAGGTCGCGCTCGAGCTTGCGCCGCGTCTGCATCCGCTGGTCCATCTCGCGCTCGAAGAAGCGCGAGCTGCCGGGGGCATCCAACTTGGCGCGGTTGAGCGCAAGATCGGCGTTCTTCAAGAGCTGGTTGGGGTCGCTGCCGTCGCCGGGGCCAATCGAAATGCCCATGCTGGTGCTGACGACGACCTGATGATCGTCAATGTCGAACGAAGTCGCGAGAATGGTCTGGATCCTGCGGGCGAGGGAGGCTGCGGCCGTGGCCGGCATATCGGCAGACTGCACGACGACGAACTCGTCCGCGCCGATGCGGGCGATCATGTCGACGCCTTTGAGCCGGCGTTTGAGCCGCTGCGCCACGGCCTGCAGCAACTCGTCCCCGACCGACGGTCCGAGCGTGTCGTTGACCTGCTTGAAGCGGTCGATGTCGAACATGAGCACCACAAGCGAGGGCTCATTGCCGCCGTCCCGCTCCAGCTGCTTCTGAATGAAATCCTGCAGTTCGGCGCGATTGGGAAGGTCGGTTAGCGCGTCGTGGCGCGCCATGTACTGTATCTGGGCCTCGATGCGCCGCAGCTGCGTGATGTCCTCGTGCGTCGCCACCCAGCCACCGTCGGACATCGGCTCGTGCATGACCGCGATGATGCGGCCATCGCTGAGCTCCTGCACCTTTGTGTTGGGCTGCATCTCGTGCGCGGACGCGAGCCGTTCGTTGAGGTATTCCTCCGCCGTGCTACCGACCCAGAGGCCCTTGGTAATGCGCGCCTCGATGATCTTGCGGAAAGGGGTGCCGGGCGTCGCCAGCTCCTTGTCGAGCCCGTACATCTCGATGTACCGGTCGTTGCAGACGACGAGCCGCTGATCCTTGTCGAACATGCACAGCCCCATCGGCATGTTGCCGAGAGCCGCGTTGAAGCGGATGTTCTGTTCCGACAGCTCCGCCTTGCGTCGAACGAGTTCGGCCGCCGCAGCCTCGGCGATCTCCTTGGCGCGCGTCGCCTCCTCGAGGTGTCGGCGTGAGGCCTCGAGCGCTTCGGCATAGTCGGAGGTGTGTGCCGCGCGTGCGAGCAGCCGGCGCGCGCCCCGCGTCGCCATGGCGAGGAGGAACGTGAGCGCGGCAAGCGAGGCGATCTTGACCCCTTCCGCCCAGAAGAAGATCTTCGAGGTGTCAAAATATTCGCGGTAGTCGTGCGTGATTGCTACCGTCCCGTCGTGCCCGACGGCGGCGAGCACGAGCACCGCCCAGCCAAACGCCGACGTCACCCCCGCAATCACGATGGCGCGCGGATGAAAGCGCAGCGCGCGCAGGCCGATCAGTACCAGCAGCAGCACGAACGACGGCGCCTTCAGGACCGCACCCGCGGGCAGACTGTAGGCGTACTGGTAGCCCCAGATCAGCGCCAGGAAGAGCCCGATGTCGACGACGTTCAACGCGTCGAGCGTCCGCTCAGGCAACACTTTCGATTTGGCGAGCCTCCAGCGCAGGCACGAGCTCGCGATGAGCAGAGCGAGCGCCACCGTCACCCAGGAGTGAAGGAGAGGCAGGCCGGACATGAAGCGCGCGAAAGTGTGCAGCGTCAGGACGGAGATCGCGATCGCGCCTTGCGCCAACGCGATCGACTGCTCGCCGTTGACGTCGTAGTCGCGGAGGTTCTGTGCAAGCCGGCGCGACGTCAGCTCGGGTCCGCCAACAGCATCGAGTGCACGCGAATGCTTCTTCCAAGGCATGCGAGAGACCGCCAACAACCGCTCCCTGGAACCGAAATTGATCCGTTTACCCTGTTTACGGAGCTTCTACGGACCGGTCGCAGTAATTGGGGACCGTTCAGTAAGCGCTCAACGCTGTCACAGTCGGCTTACTTATCCCTTTTTCGTATCACCCTGATTTTGCTCCACTATTCTATAGTGGACTTGCCATGCTTAATTTTGCGACGCCCGCGCGCGTCGTTCCGGGACTGCTTCAGGGCTACTGGCGCACGCCTTCGATGTTCAGCGTCAGCTCGACCTCCTGTGACGCCGGCCCGAGATCGAACTTGATACCGTAATCCTTGAGCGGAAGGCGCGTCGTCCCCGTGAAGCCCTGGCGGAAGCCGCCCCAGGGGTCGGCGCCGCCGCCGATGCGCTCGGCCACGATCTCGATCGGCTTCGTCACCCCGTGCAGGGTGAAATTGCCGGCGATCGTCGCCTTGTCTCCGTTAACCTTCACCGCGGTGCTCTCGAAGATCGCCTTGGGAAAGGTTGCGGTATCCAGGAACTCTTTGCTGCGCAGGTGCTTGTCGCGCTCGGCGTGATTTGAATCGATGCTGTCGGTGTTCACCTCGACCTTCACCTTCGAGGCCTCGGGGTGCGCGTCGTCGAAGCTGAACGTGCCCGAGAAATCGTTGAAGCGGCCGGTCAGCCAGCTGAAGCCCAGGTGCTTGATGCGAAAGTTGACGGAAGCATGCGACTTAGCCGTGTCGATCACGTAGTCGGCGGCCTTCGCCGGAGCCGCCGCAGCAAAGCCGGCAATGAGAACGGCAAACAGCAGCGGACGCGATGAGATGAGCTTCATAGGGTGGTCTCCAGTTGGGAACGGAAAACGGATCACGAGGTCGAAGGGGGGCCGGACCACATGCGCTTCAGGATGCTGCTGTGGTCGATGAAGTGGTGTTTCAGGGACGCGGCCGCGTGCACGGCGACGAGTACGATCGTCACCCAGGCGAGGACCTCGTGGACCTCGCCCGCACTCTCCTCGAGCCCCTTCTTTTGGATGAGCGAGGGAACGCTGAACCAGTCGAATACCTCGATGGGGCGCCCATCGGCCGTCGAGATCAGGTAGCCGCTCACCATGAGTGCAAACAGCAGCGGGTAGAAGCCCCAGTGGACGATCTGCGCGGCCGCACGCTCGAAGGGAGAAAGCTCGGCGTCGTCCGGCTTCGGGTTGGCGAGCCGCCACGCAAAGCGGAGCGCGAGCAGGAACAGAAGCAGCATGCCGACGCTGCGGTGGATGTCGGGCGCGGTGCGGTAGTAGGGGCTGTAGTAGTTGAGCGTGACCATCCACAGCCCGAGCGCGAACATGGCGACGATGGCCAGTGCCATGATCCAGTGCGTCAGCCGTGTGAAGAGGCCGTAGCCGGCCTTGGTGTCACGGATTAGCATGGCCCGGACATGAACCCCGTTTTCTGCCGCCCCCTCGGGTGATTTAGATCGTGGCTGCCTTCCGTCAACCCCAAGGGGGGCGCGACCGAAACTACCTGGCTCCGCTATGCCGGAGGGAACAGCGGCGGATATTTTGATGTGACAGATGTGTTTCCCCTACCGCGCTCCCGGCAACGTGGTAGTTTTCGGTAGGCTGACGATCCGACCCGCACACCGGCACCGGCCCGGTTGCGAGCGCGCATTGAGCTTCCGGCGCCGGCGAAGGTGCAACGCCCATGCGGTTGTCGAGACACGCGCTCTGCCTTCCTGCCCTCTTCGTTTCCGGCCTCATCGGCGCCCCGGCATCTGCGGCGCCGGGCGACCCGATCGGATCGGCCGTCACCGTCGTCAACATCGTGACCGCGTCGCTCGATAACGATAAGCACAACCTCGCGCAAGGCGACGGCGTGCGCGCACAGGAGCTCATCGCCGTCGACAATGACGGTCGCAGCGAGATCGAACTGCGCGACAAGACCAAGCTCGCGCTCGGGCCTGGCGCCAAACTCCTGCTCGACAAGTTCGTCTACGATCCTGACATCGATGGCGGCGCCATAGTGATGAACCTCGTGCGCGGCTCGTTCCGCTTCGTCACGGGGCTAGCCGCCAAGCCGGCCTACGTGATCCACGTGCCGACGGCATCGATCACGGTGCGCGGCACCATCTTCGACGTCTACGTGAAGCCCGACGACACGGCGTGGCTCCTGCTCATCGAGGGCGCGGTCGAGGTCTGCACGGCCTCGGGCAAGTGCCTCGTGCACGACGAGCCGGGCAAGCTCATCCGCATCTTGCCCGATACGGTTGGCGTGCCGGTCAAATGGGCCGGCCTCCCCGGCAAAGAGGACGCCGTATTCGATTCGGCGTTCCCGTTCGTATTGCGGGCGCCGAGCATCGATCCCAACCCGGTCTTCACACGCGAGCAGATCGTGCTCGGCACGTTTCCGGAGAAGCCGCACCCTAAGGGCTACGACGACGGCGATAAGGGTGACAAAGGCGACAAGGGCGAGGCGACAAAGAAGGCCAGCAAGGACGATGACGACGAGCCGCACGCCAAGACCAAACACGTCGAACGCACGTATGAAGGCGAGCGCTATCGTCGTCCGCGCCGCGAAGCCAACGACACCAAGGCCGCGGTGAAGGGCCTCAACATCATGTTGGGTATCGGCGCCGGCCTCAAGTTCGGAGGCGGCGGGCACCGGGGCAAGTACTAACTCACGCCGCCTGCGGGATGCGGGACTTCAGCGCTTCATAGAGCGGCGCGACTTCGGCCCAGGCGAGCGCGCTGCACGCCCTCAATGCCTCCCCTACGGCAGCCGCGTCGCCGGCCCGCATCGCCTGCTGCAGCTTCCCGTGCGCCTTGTGCAACTCGCGGAAGCGATCCGATGCCGCGACCGCCTCGTCGCCAATGAGCGCGAATATCCGCTCCGAGCGCTCCTTGCCGCGGATCTTTGCCGCATCGATCTCGAGGAACGCCATCTCCGGCGCCTCCGTCGCGGTGCGCTCCCCAGCGATAATCGGGCACCGGTAAGTCTTGGTCGTCTCCTCCAGCCGCGAGGCGACATTCACCACGTCGCCGAGAATCGAATAGTCGAAGCGCTGCGGCGAGCCGACGTTGCCGACGCAGCACTCGCCCGTGTTGAGGCCGATGCCGATGCGGACGGGCACCGCCACCTCCCCGCGCTGCGCCGCCGCCTCGGCCCAGCCCGTATTGAGCCCGACCAGCTCCTCCTGCATGCGCAGCGCGGCGCGGCAGGCGTTGCTCGCGTGGTGCGGATCGGCGAGCGGCGCGTTCCAGAAGGCCATGACGGCGTCGCCCATGAACTTGTCGATCGTCCCGCGCTCGGCGAGGATCACCTCGGTCAAGGGCGTGAACAGCTCGTTGAGGAAGCGGATCAGTTCCTCGGCGGTGAGGCCCTCCGACAGTGTCGTGAAGCTGCGCACGTCGGCAAACAGCAGGGAGACCTCACGCGTTTCGCCGCCGAGCTTCAGCTTGTCGTGGTTGCGCGCGAGCTCTTCCACCAGCGGAGCTGCCACGTAGTGGCTGAAGGCCGAGCGCACGCGGTTCCGCTCCAGCTCCGTCTCGATGTAGCTGTTGAGCGAGGTCGCGAGGTAGAGGACGAGGATCGCGAGGGACGGGTAGACGGGATCGAACAGCAGCCCCGCCTGCCGGTAGGCGAGCCACGACGCGGC
>CAXMLT010000411.1:0-9238 GCA_964194245.1 uncultured Hyphomicrobium sp. | reverse complement strand
GCCTACTGGTATGCGCTGAGCCTGCCGGGAAAGAGCTTCACGGGCCCCCTTCCACCGCCCACGCGCGCCGAAGAGGACCTCGCGCAGCGCCTGCAGCGCCACGTAACCGCAATCGCGAGCGTGCCGCACAACGTCTCGCACCCTGACGCGCTCGATAAATCCGCCGCCTACATCGAGGGCGAGCTGAGAGCGCTCGGTTACACGCCGCTGTCCCAAGTCTATGACACCGACGGCAAGTCCGTACGCAACATCGAGATCGTGCTGGCGCCTCCGGGCGCGGGCCCCGAAATCGAGACCATCGTCGTCGGCGCGCACTATGATTCCGCCGGCGTGGCCCCCGGGGCCAACGATAACGCCACCGGCGTCGCCGCGGCACTCGAGATCGCGAGCGTGTTGAAGGACGTGCCGCTGAAGACCAAGGCGCTCCGGATCGTGTTGTTCGTCAACGAGGAGCCGCCCTACGACCGCACGCCCTACATGGGCAGCGTCCGCTACGCGCACATGCTGAAAGATCAGAACGTGCGCGTGACCGGCATGATGTCGCTGGAAACGCTCGGCTGCTTCTCAGATGAGCCCGGCAGTCAGAAATATCCCGCGCCCTTTGGGCTGATCTTTCCCAACAAGGCGAACTTCATCGCCTTCGTCGCCATGCCGGGATCGCGCAGCTTCCTACACGACGTCGTCGCGAGCTTCCGCAAACACACCGACTTCCCGACCATCGGCGGCACCGCACCCGATCAGGTCGAGGGCATCGGTTGGTCGGACCACTGGTCGTTCTGGCAGCTCGGCTATCCGGCGGTCATGGTGACGGACACCGCGCTCTTCCGCTATCGGCACTACCACAAACCGACCGATACGCCCGACAAGGTCGACTACAAGAAGCTCGCCCGCATCACGCTTGGGCTCGAGCAGACCGTCCGCGACCTGCTGCAATAGAGATTCATCGCGGCGCCTTGACCAGCACGCCACCGGTCAGCGGCTGGCCCACGCCCGTCGTGTCGGGATAGGTAATCGGCAGCCCCAGCACCGAGCGCACCGCGAGGTAGGCCCACGCCTCCGCCTCGATGAAGTCGCCGTTGAGACCCAGCGCCTCGGCCGGCACCACGGCATTTGGCACGTTCGACGCCAGCATGCTCATGAGCGTGCGGTTCTTACGCCCGCCCCCGCACACGACCCAGACCCGCGGCTCGATCGGCGTGTGCTCGCGCGCTTTGGCGATCGACGCGGCGGTGAACGCGGTGAGCGTCGCCGCGCCATCCTCCAGCGACAGCCCGGCTACGGCGGCGGCGGAGAAATCGTTGCGGTCGAGCGATTTCGGCGGCAGGGCGCCAAAGTAGCCGTTCGTCAGCAGCGCCGTCAGCGCCTCCTCGTTGACCCGCCCGCGCTTGGCGCAGGCGCCGTCGGCATCATGCGCCGCACCCGTGTGATTCTGCATCCAGTCGTCGAGAAGCGCATTTCCGGGCCCTGTGTCGAACGCGATGATGCGCTCGCCGATCCAGGTGATGTTGGCGACGCCGCCAATGTTCACGAAGGCAGCCGGAAGCATTGCAAGCTGCACGGCAAGGGCGCGGTGGTAGATCGGGACCAGCGGCGCCCCTTGCCCGCCCGCGGCCACATCGGCCGCGCGCATGTCGAACACGATGTCGAGGCCCGTCTGCTCGCTGAGCAGCGCGCCGTCTCCGAGTTGCACCGTCATAGCGCGCGCCGGATCGTGCTGCACCGTCTGGCCGTGATAGCCGACGAGGTCGATCGTGACGCGGTCGATGCCGTTGGCGGCGAGGAACCGCTTCACGGCTTCTGCATTCAGAAGTGTCAGGTCGCGCTCCAAATCGCGCAACAGGCCCGGGCGATCCTCGCGCCTGACCAAGGATTTGGCCTCGCCGAGCGCATTGCGCAGCCGCAGCCTGATCTCGGACGGATAGGGGAACGCCGCCGCCGGGCCATGCTGCAGCTCGCGGTTGCCGTCCGTTGCGAGCAGTGCCACGTCGATGCCGTCCATCGAGGTGCCGCTCATCAACCCGAGCGCGCGCTGAAGCTTGCCCATCCGACCCTTCCTGTGCAACTTCCCACGCCACCCGGCAACCGGGCGGCGGAGACTCATACAGGCGTCATGGCCAAACTCAAATCGGACTTCTTGCGAACCCTTCACGAGCGCGGATTCGTGCACCAGTGCTCGGACGAGCCCGGCCTGGATGCGCTGGCCGAGAAGGGCGAGATCGTCGCCTATGTCGGATACGACTGCACCGCGCCGTCGCTGCACGTCGGCAGCCTGCTTTCGATCATGATGCTGCGCTGGCTGCAGCAGGCGGGCGGCAAGCCCATCGTGCTGATGGGCGGCGGCACCACGCGGGTCGGCGACCCCTCGGGCAAGGACGAGACACGCCAGATCCGTTCGATCGAGGAGATCGATGCCAACAAGGCCGGCATGCAGCAGGCCTTCGCCAAGTTCCTGAAATTCGGGTCCGGCAAGACCGACGCCCTCATGGTCGACAACGCCGAATGGCTCGCGGGCCTCAACTACATCGAGTTCCTGCGCGACGTGGGGCGGCATTTCTCCGTCAACCGCATGCTGACCATGGACTCCGCCAAGATGCGGCTCGAGCGCGAGCAGGAGCTGTCGTTCATCGAGTTCAACTACATGCTGCTGCAGGCCTACGACTACGTGGAGCTTTCACGCCGCTACGCCTGCAATCTGCAGATGGGCGGCTCCGACCAGTGGGGCAACATCGTCACCGGCATCGACCTCGGCCGACGCATGCTGTCGAAGACGGCTTCGCCTGGAGGAACACCGCAGCTCTACGCGCTGACCTGCCCGCTGCTCACGACCGCGTCGGGCGCCAAGATGGGCAAGACGGCGGCTGGCGCCATATGGCTCAACGAGGCGCAGCTCTCAGCCTACGACTACTGGCAATACTGGCGCAACACCGAGGACGCGGACGTCGACCGTTTCCTGAAGCTGTTCACGATCCTGCCGCTCGACGAGATCGCAAGGCTCTCAGCGCTCCAGGGCGCGGAGATCAACGAGGCGAAGAAGGTGCTGGCGACGGAGGCGACCGCGCTTCTACATGGGCGCCAGCAGGCGGAGACAGCAGCCGAGACCGCGCGGGCCACCTTCGAGGAGGGTGCGCTGGCGCAGAGCCTGCCGACGGTCGAGGTGAAAAGCGCCGAATTGAAAGCCGGCATCGGCGTGCTGACCGCCTATGTCAACGCCGGGCTCGTCGCCTCGACCAGCGAGGCGCGGCGCCAGATCAAGGGCGGCGGCGTGAGGGTCAACGACAAGGCCGTGACCTACGAGAAGATGACGCTCACGCTCGGCGATCTCACGCCCGAGGGCGTCATCAAGCTCTCGCTCGGCAAGAAGAAGCACGTGCTGCTGAAGCCGGTGTGACTCGGCGCGCGGCCAAGCCTGTCAACTTCGATTTTGCGGGGAGCGGGCGCCTACTGCTTTTTCTTCTTCTGCGGCGACTGCGTCGTCTGCGACGACCAGCCGTCGACCGTGTCGGAGTTCGCCTGCGAGCTCGCCTCGTCCTCCGACCCCTGCGGCGGCTCCTTGGGCGCATCCATGGTCGTGCTCGAGGCGCGCGTGTTCTCCCCGGACGTCGGGTTCGGCGTGTCGTCGCGCCTCTGCACCTTCGGGTTGGGATTCGTCATCTGAAAGATCTCGCGGAAGATGCCGGGAGCCAGCATCGCCAGCGGATTGACGATGACCTGAGGGTGGTCCATCGGGCCCTGGATGGCGTAGGTCATGCCCGACAGCCCCTCGCACTTCGGCCCCAGCGCGATAGGCCCGAAGATCGGAATCTCGCACAAGTCGCCCATAAGACCCTGCAGCGGCACGTACGTGCCGCCCAGGTTCACGCGTCGCATCTTGAAGTCGATCTTGCCGCGGATCGAAGCGCCGAGCAGCGGCCCGCGCAAATACGATTCCTCCATCACGAACTGCCCGTAACCGACCGAGAACGGCACGCGCATGCGGTTGAACTCGAAGACCTCGCGCACGACCTTGGGCCTGTTCTTTGGCGCGCCGCTCTTGCCGGCCGCCTGCTCTTCGTCGACGGTGCTGAACACCTCCGAGACAACGGGGTCGCCGAGTATGCGGAAATCCTCAACGTAGAGGACGCCGGTCTTCTCGGCCGGACCGCTGCCGTCGAGGTTCACCTCGAGCCGCACGCGTCCGCCCTGAATGTTGGGATAGAAGTCGATCAGCTTGAACGCCTGCCCGGCATCGGTCGAATCCGCCAGGAGCTGGCGCGGCTGGCCGGGGTCCTGGCGCAACGCGACCGCGAGCGGCTTGCCACCATCGAGGGTGCCCCGCACATCGAGCGCCGTCAGCTTCTCGCCGCGCTTGGACAGCTTCAGCTTCACCCCGCGCAGGTTGACCTCCGAGAAGCCGATCACGTTGGAGATCTCGGCATCGAGATCGATGCCGTCGCGCGGCTTCTTCGCGGGCGGGTGTTGCTCGGCGAGCTGGCCAAGCGAGAACAGCGAGCGGAAGAAATCGCGCCCGTCGAAGGTCGACCCGTGCGCCTTCACCTTCCAGATATTGTCGGATCCGAGCGAGCCCTGCACCTCCATGCGCGTCACGACATTGAGGGAGAAGTCCGGGAAGTAAAACTCGCGCAGGCGGTTGTCGGCGCCGATGGCGGCCCAGCCCTCGATCGCTATGTCGTCACCGGCGACCTTGAAGTTCTGCAGCTCGATCTTGTGCGTGCGCCCCTGTGCGATGTCGCACTGGAGCATCGCCGGGCGCCCCGGCGACTTGTGCCATGAGACGTTCTCGAGCAGGAGGTCGGCGTTCGACAGATCCGCTCGCAGGCGGATCGCCGGCTCGTTGCGGGCCCCCCGCGTGATGGTGATCTCGACCGGCACCTCGCCCTGCACGATGTGGTTGACGTCGAGCCCGAGCTGGGTGCGGTCGGTGTTGTCGAGCGTCGCGGTTATGCGCAGCGGGGGCTGCTTGTCGATGGGCGCGTCGAAGATGCGCTGCCACCCGACCTTGGCGAGCACGCCGTTGATCAAAAGCTCCCCGTTGGCGTCGACCGCCTTCTCGGTGATGTCGAGGCCGATGCTGGCGCCCTGTACGTCGTAGGGACCCAGGATGTCCTTGGCCTTCCCGTCGGTGATGTGCGCCTTGCCTTCGACCTTTATGGCGCTCGTGGGCGTGCCTGGGGTCAGCGGCAGCGACACCTTGAACTGCCCGTCGAACTTTCCATCGAGATTCTGGCGCGGCAGTCCGGCCTCATCGAGCAGCCCGAGCGGCGACTTCTCGATCAAGCCGAGCACAAGGCCGAGGCTCGTCTCCGACGCGAACACGACCTCGCCCATCGACGGCGCGGGGTTCAACACGTTGGTGACGGTGAAGCGACCGGCTTTCAGCGGTAGCTGATGCTCAGGATCGATCGCGACCGTGGCGTCGGGGATGGTCATCTCGAGGGCGTCATTCTCGATGCGCGTCAGCAGCCGCGGTGCAACGACCGGGGGCATATTGTCGATGATCCGCATTTCGACGTCGGAGGCCTGAACCGCCAGCGAGAGGCGATGCTCGGCGGGTTCGGTCCCGGCCTCCCCCGGTTCCATGCCGGCGCCGCTCACGAAGCGGAACGTGCCGCCGAGGAAGTTGGCGTGCGCCACTCTCTCGCCGACCCACTCGCGTGGGCCGGGCCCGATCGCCTTGGGCCACAGCGCCTTCAGCGTGTCGAGCGGCATCGGGCTGAGGTTTCCCTCGAGCCGCGTGCTGGCGGGGTCGGCACCGGCGACGATATCGCCCTTCATGGCGATCTCCGCTCCACCGGCCTTGAGGTTGAAATCGGCGACCTCGATCTCGCCGCGATGCGGCAGCACGCGACCCGTCGCGCGCCAGGACTGCAGCTTGACGGGCGCTACCGCAAACTCGGCCGCGGCGAACTCGCCCTCGTTGGCGCTGAGGTCGTAGCTCCAAACCGGATGGCCGTCCTTTGGGCCCTGGCTCTGCATCGCGCCCGACATGGTGATGCGGCTGCCGCGCCAGCGCAGCGTCGAGGGAGAGAGCAGCACCCGCTGCGCGGCTCCGTCGTAGGCTACCTTGATGGTGCCGCCGTCGACCTCCAGCGGCGCCTCTGGGAGCGCGGGAAACCGCAGGTTGCCGTGGCCGATCTCGAGGCTCAGCGTCGCGGCACGGATGTCGCCGGCCGTCGAAAGCTCAAGCGTCGCATCGCCCTCGACCGGCATGTCGAAGGCTTGCAGCAGGCTCAGTTGCGGCACGGCAGGGGCGAGACTGCGCGGGTGCAGCTCGCGGACCGAGGTCTTGAGGGTGAGCGTGTGGTTGCGCTCCGATTCATCGGTCTCGAACGTGAGCTTCCAGGGCTGCCCGCCGGACTCGACGGTGGCACGCCCGGAGATGACGCTGCGCGCGCGCCCGTGCATCAGCCCGACCACCAGCGAAGGCACGCGCCACTCCGTCGACTTGCCCGCATACTCGAAGACGACGGTCGCATTGCGCAGGCCGACCTCCTTCAAGAAGGAGCTGGCGCCGATGCGCTGGCGCGCGCGTGCCGACATATCGGTGACCATGCGGGCGAGATCGATGCGCTTCAAGGGCCCCGGCACGGACTCGGGCGCGGCTCCGGGTGCCTTGACGCTCTTCGGGCTCGGCGAAGACCCAGGCGAACTCTGCTGCGCGGTGGGCGGTGGCGTTGCGGGCACGGGCTTCGGCGATTCGAGCGGCGCGGCCTCCGCGTCGCTGCTTTCGATCGGCTTGGGGAAGCTCAGCGACAGCCCGCTGTCGTCGGAATAGAACACATAGAGCTTGGGCTCGATCAACTCGACGCGTGCCGGCGCGATGCGCGCCGACCACAGCGCCGAGGCGCTGAGTTCCACTGCGGCGAGCGGCGCGGAGGCTACGACATCGCCGTCGGACTCGCTCATGCGCAGATTGCGCAGCCGGAACTCGACGCCGCCCGTCTCCGACAGGCTGACGACGGCATCGTCGATCTTGACCGAGTTGCCTTCCAACTCGGCGTTGATGCCGCGCTCGATCGGGGCCACCAGAAACGTGAGCGAGACGGGCCCGTGGCGGAGGCGAACGTAGCCGAGCCCGAAAATGAGCACGGCGAGCATCGCGAAGGGGGCAAGGATGAAGACGAAGCGGCCGAGACCGTGAAGAACCGTGTCGCAAGCGTAGGCGGTCGCGTTCAGGCGCTGGCGCAGTGCGGTCGGCCGCTCTTGCTCTCGCGATTGCGCGACGGCGGGGACACGCTTCTTTCTTCCGGTCGTCTGCAAGCCAGCCCCTCGATAGTCCCGAGACTACTCTCGACGCAAACCGACGTGGCACAAACGGACATGGCAACGGTCGTGTCCCATTGGATCCTGCACCCGCTCCCTACAAAGCCTTCGTCGACCAACGGCTTTTGCGCGCGGGTCAGGGGCGACCACCACGCTCAAAGTGTTGCCGGAAAAGCCGATCGAAAGTCCCCCAACGCTTGCACCGCCGCAGCCTTGCGGCTAAGCCTCCCGACCCGGCGCAAATCTCGGCATACGCTTCACGTGCATGGCAAAAAGCGACAAAAGAAAGGCATCTTGACCATGGTCGAGGACGGTAAGAAGGCGCCCGATTTCGAGCTCAAGGATGCAGACGGAAAGAGCACAAGGCTGTCGAGCCTCAAGGGCCATCCGCTGGTGCTCTATTTCTATCCCAAGGACGACACTTCGGGGTGCACGGCGGAGGCCAAGGACTTCACCTGCCTCATTGACGATTTCAAGCGCGCCGGCGCCGAGGTGATCGGCGTTTCCCCGGACAGCCCCGAGAGCCACCGCAAGTTCCGCGAGAAATACGGGCTCGGCGTGCGCCTTCTGGCGGACGAGGCCCGCGAGGCGGCCGAGGCCTATGGCGTCTGGGTCGAGAAATCCATGTATGGGCGAAAATATATGGGCGTCGAGCGCTCGACTTTCCTGATCGACAAGGCCGGAAAGGTCGCCCGCATCTGGCGCAGTGTGAGGGTTCCGGGCCACGCCGAAGAGGTTCTGGAAGCGGTGCGCGCACTCAAGTCCTAGCCGGAGCCGGCGAAAAGTGCGTCACGGCGCGTCCACAGGGCGCCCTGCGTACTCCGTCCGTGGACCGTGACCACCGTCGTAAACCGTGCTAAGAAAAGGCCTCGGGGGGAGCATCCGGCAGCGTAAAGTCGCCATGATGTCCGCATCTCAAACGGGACGATCCCGCATTCGAAGCGGGACGCTAGCGTCGCGATCATACGATCAGGCGTCGTTGCGTTGTCGCATCAGCAAAGGTGGAAGCGTATGTTGCCGAACTTCAAGCGATCAGAGTCAGAGCCGCCAAAGGTCACTCCGAGCCTGCCTCCTAGCCCCCCGCAATCGAACAGCCTTAGCGCTCGCACGCTCGGCATCGCGCGCGGCGGCGAACGCAGCACCGCCTCCGTCATCGGCCCCGATCTCACGATCAACGGCAACCTCGTGTCGAAGGGCGAGGTCCAGGTCGACGGCGAGGTGCAGGGCGACATCCACGGCACCTACGTCGTCATCGGCGAGAAGGCCCGCATCACCGGCGGCATCGTCGCCGAGGAGATCGTCGTGCGCGGCCACGTCATGGGCTCGGTGCGCGGCAAGCGCGTGATGCTGCAGTCCTCCAGCCACATCGAGGGCGACATCTACCATCAGGCGCTCGCCATCGAGCAGGGCGCCTTCTTCGAGGGCAAGTCGCGCCGCTCGGATGATCCGATGGCCGGCATCTCCAAGCCGGACATCCCAGGGTTCAACGGGTCGGGCGGCGATCTGACCTAAATCGGAAAGCGGCAACGCTCAGGGAATTTTTTCGCGCCGCGCGTCTTTCGACGCGCGGCGCGAATGTTTTGAAGAGCGGCTTCAGCGCCAGGGCGCGATCGCGATGCGGTTGCCGCCGAGGCTTGCAAACGTACGCTCGCGGCAGGTCAGCACCAGGACCTGGTGGCTCCGCGCCGCAAGTTTCAGGGCCTCGAACATGCGCTCGATCCGCGTATCGTCCGAATAGACGAGCGCGTCGTCGAGAATGAGTGGGGCCGCGTTGCCGGCCTCCGCGAGCAGCCGCCCGAAGCCGAGGCGCACCAGCACCGCGAGCTGCTCGCGCGTACCCTCGCTCAAGGTCGTGATCTCTTCCGCCGCACTCCCCCGTTGCAGCGTCTCCAGCGCGAAGGCGTCTCCGAAGCTCAGCCGCGCGCCAGGGAATACAAGGCGCAGATAGGGCTCGAGCCGGTCGAGGACGGGCTTGGAG
>CAXMLT010000410.1:0-11980 GCA_964194245.1 uncultured Hyphomicrobium sp. | reverse complement strand
CTCCTGGGCCGAGCGCTCGAGCGCGAGCGCGCCCGCCGCCACGTCTTTGGTGATGACGCTGCCCGATCCGATGTAGGCGCCGTCCCCGATCTTGACCGGGGCAACGAGCGAGGAGTTGGAGCCGATGAAGGCACCCGAGCCGATCACGGTGCGATGCTTGTTGAAGCCGTCGTAGTTGCAGAAGATGGTGCCGGCCCCGATGTTGGCGCCGCCGCCGACGTCACCGTCGCCGACGTAGGACAGGTGATTGGCCTTGGCGCCCTCGCCTAGCGTCGAATTCTTGATCTCGACGAAATTGCCGACGTGTACGCGCGGGCCCAGATCGGCACCCGGCCGCAGCCGCGCGAACGGGCCGACCCGCGCACCCGGGCCGATGTGCGAATGCTCGATGTGGCAGTTGGCTTTGATCTCGGCGCCGTCCTCCACGGTCACGCCCGGCCCGAAGAACACGTTCGGCTCGATGATGACGTCGCGGCCGAGCTTGGTGTCGTAGGCGAGCCAGACCGTCTCCGGCGCGATCAGCGTAGCGCCCTCGCGCATGACATGCAGACGAGCGCGTGCCTGGAAGGTCGCTTCCGCCGCGGCGAGTTGATCGCGCGAGTTGACGCCCAGCACTTCCTCCTCCGCGCAGACGACGACTCCGGCGCGCACGGCGCCTCTCCGTGCAATCTCGACGGCGTCGGTCAGATAGAACTCGCCCTTCGCGTTGGCATTGCCGATGCGGCCGAGAACTCCGAGCAGGTCGTCGAGGCGGAAGCCCATGACCCCCGAGTTGCAGAGGCGAATGCGGCGCTCGCTCTCGCTCGCGTCCCTCTCCTCGCGGATACCCATGAGCCAGCCGCCGGGGTCGGTCAGCAGGCGTCCATATCCAGTCGGATCGGCCGCCTCGAACCCGAGGGCGGCGATGCCGGCGCCCTGATCGAGGCTCCCCATTACCCGCCGCAGCGCATCCGTCGTCAGCAGCGGCGTATCTGCGTAGAGCACAAGCACATCGCCCTTGTGCTGCGCCAACGCTTCACGTGCTGTGAGCACCGCGTCCGCCGTGCCCTTGCGCTCGGCTTGTACGAACACCTTGGCCGTCGGTGCCTCGCGCAGCGCTTCCGCCCGTACGTCGTCCATGCCGGGCCCGATCACGACCGCAAGCGACTGCGGGGCAAGCTCACGCGCGAGCGCGAGGACGTGGCCCAGCATTGAGCGACCGGCGATTTTGTGCAGGACCTTCGGCAGCGCCGACTTCATGCGTGTGCCTTCGCCAGCGGCGAGAACGACGATGAGCAACAGGCGGGGAGACATCCGGCCTCGGGGTTCGGGTGGATCGGAATGCACGGTAACTATATTGGCACAGTCGGCGCGACCGACCGGAAGAGAGCAAATTTCATACCGTCCGTCTTGGGGCGCGAACAAGACGGGCGAAAATTGCCGCTGCAGGCGCTTCCCTGCACGACAGGCCTTGTTGCAATCCCATCACAGCGGCTTCCGCAACCCCTTTGATTCGTTGGGCCGCGCCAGCCGGCCTTCATCGTCCACAGGCTGAGCGCCCAATTCCGGGCACCCCGCGTTGACCCAAACTGAGAGACTCACCGACCATCCAACTCGATTCCCTGGCAATCCGGTAGCGGTCAGGTGGTTTTGCGCGTTTGTGGAAGCAAGAGAATCGGGCTCAACCTCGAACGTCCAAACCCTCGGAAGCGGAAAAGCGATGTCGGACCAAACCCAGAAGCCGCGCCGTAAAATCTTCAACGCCTACGTCCTGTTTTGGATCTTCGGGGCCATGTTTGCGGCGATCTACCTCGCCGTCGTCGGCACTCACCCGGACATGTTCGCCAGCGCGCCGAGCGGCCCCGATCTGGAGCAGCAGCTCGCGCAAACCCAGCGCGACGTGACGCGCGTCGTCGCCGACATCGATCCCCTCAAGGACAGCGTCGGGCTGATAAAGACCGACGTCGACAACCTGAAGACGGCCCAGCAGCAGGCGAGTGACCGCGATCAACAGATCCTGGAGAAGGTGGCGTCGCTTGAGGCCACGGTGACGCAGCCCAAGGTCGCGCAGGCCGAGCCCCCTCCAGCCGCCAAGCAGCAGATGGCCCACAAGACGATTGGAGGCGGCCCAAAGGGCTCGGAGGACGTAGTCGGCGTGGTGCCGACGGAAGCTGCGCACCCGCAGGAAGTCGCTGTGGTGGCCCCGATCAAACCCAAGAAGGCCGCCACGCCGGCGAAGAGCACCGCCATCGAGACGGGCAGCATCGCTCACAAGGATGAGAAGAATCCGGCTGCTGCGCCGGCGGCCAAACCGCAGGTGGCTCTACTGCTCGGCAGCGCGCCGTCCGTCGATGCGGTGAAGCTCAACTGGTCGATCCTCAACGACCGCCATGGCGACGCCGTGCGCAACCTGCATCCGCGCTACGTGGCGCAGGGCAAGGGCGCGGAGCGGTCGTATGCCCTGCTCGCCGGTCCGGTGGACTCGCCCGAGCAGGCCAAGACGCTGTGCAAGCTGATGCTGGATCGCGGCTTTGCTTGCGAGGTCAGCACCTACCGCGGCACGGCGTTCTAGGCTCCGGCCAACTCAAAGATTGGCGGCGGAGAACGTATCGCACGCCTGCAGGCTGCCGCTTTGCAGGCCGCGCTCGAACCAGCGCAAGCGCTGTTGCGAGCTGCCGTGCACGCCCTCCACGGCACCGGGCTTGCCGCTCGCATCGAGCAAGTTATCGTCGCCAATGCTGGCAATGACCTCTCGCATGTCGGCCCGGAAGCGGTCGGACTTTGCCCACGCCTCGCTCGCCTGAATCCACACGCCCGCGTAGCAATCGGCCTCGAGCTCGAAGCGGCGCGAGAATTCGGCGCGATTGCCGGGTGACGACCGCACCACGTAGTCGAGGTACCGGAACCGCCCGAAGATGTTCTGGATGTGGTGGCCGATCTCGTGCCCGATGAGGAAGGTGATGCCCGCCTCGCCCTCCGACCCGAACCGCGACATCAGGTGGTTCGCCGCGTCGACGCCTACGAACACGGTGGCATTGCCGCTGCAGTAGGCCGGCCCATCGCCAGAATAGAGGCCGAAGCAGTTGGACGGCGCGAGGTGCGTCACGAAGCGCACATTCACGTTGCCGACCTCGAGCGCATCTTCTGAGACGATCCGCTTCCAGGTGGCGATGGAATCATCGAGCGCGCGGGCAACGATAGCCCGCAGCCGCAGCTCGGGCGGCGGAACGCCACTCTCGGAGGCGGCGATCGGGGCGTCGATTGTGGTCGTCAGGTGGGGTTCGCCAGCAAACGCAAAGGTCGTCGGGGCGGCTGCAGCCGCCGAAAGAAACCCGGTCGCGATCAGTGCGCAGCGCATGCGAGCGCCAGCCTCATCCCTGAGCCCTGCTCTGGCCCATCACCACTCATTTCCGCCAGCTCGCCCGTCGTTCCCCTCATCCCTGCGACGCGTTCGCCACTCAGGGGCTGCTGCTGAACGTGTCGCAAGAGTTGATATCACCCGACTCCAACCCCGCCTTGAACCATTTGACCCTCTGCGCGGAGGTGCCGTGCGTGAACGATTCCGGCACGACACGTCCCTGCGTCCGCTTCTGGATCATGTCGTCACCGATCTGGCTCGCGGCGTTGAGGCCAGCCTCGACGTCGCCCGGCTGCAGCCGCTTCTTCAACTGATCGTTGAGGTTCGCCCACACGCCCGCGAAGCAGTCGGCCTGCAGCTCCATCCGCACCTGCAGGGCGTTGGCGGTGGCCTGGTCGGAGCTGTCCTTCAACTCCTGCACCTTGTCGGCGATGCCGAACAGCTTCTGCACGTGGTGGCCGACCTCGTGCGCGATCACGTAGGCCTGGGCAAAGTCTCCAGGCGCGTTGAAGCGGCGCTTCAACTGATCGTAGAAGGCGAGGTCGATGTAGACCTTGCGGTCGAGCGGGCAGTAGAACGGGCCCATGGCGGCGACGCCGACGCCGCAGGCCGTGCGCGTCGCGTCCGTGAACAGCACCATCTGCGGATCGACGTACTTCTTCCCGAGGCTCGCGAACTCCCGCGTCCACACGTCCTCGGTGTCGGCCAGCACCTGCGACACGAACCGCTTCATGTCGTCCTCGGTGTTCACGGCCGTGCCGCCCGGCAGTCCGGGAATGTCGGTCGGCGAACGGCGCGCGACCGGACCCGGGCGCTCCTGCTGCTCGGACTGCGGGATCTGCACTTGCGGGAAGTTGCCTTCGCTCAGGAGCTCAAGCGGATTGATGCCCACGGCCCACAGGATGAGGCCGATGACGATCAGGGTGCCGATGCTGCCGCCGGTGAGCGGGATCTGGACGGTGCGTCCGCCGCCGCCCGGGAAAGGAAACATCGGCCCGCGTTGGCCGCGCCGGTCCTCTATGTTGTCGCTTTCGCGGTCGTCCTCGCCGTAGCGCATGCCTCACTCCGCCGTTGCCGCAGCCGTCCGCCCCAGGGCGCCGAGGTCGCCCGGCGGATGCTGCGTTTCCGTCATTGTGCGCGGATTATGCGCGGTGACAAGTGCCCGATGGTGCAGGCGATCGAAGACTGTTCACGACGCGGTCTTGACGGGCAGCGGCGGCGGCAGCGCAGGGGCCGCTGCGGCTTGCGGGGCAACTGCCCTTGCCTTGGCAAGCGGCTTCAGCAACGCGCGCACGCTGCGCGAAGCTGCGATCGTGCCCTCGTTGGCGAAGGCCTCATGGTTTTTCTCGATCTCTTTTAAATCGTAGCGATAGTTGACCATCAGTCCGAATGCCTCGGCGAAGCTCTTGGGCGAGGCATCCGCCATCCAGTTGATGCGCTCGAGCCGCGCCCCATTGCCGAGATGGAAGCGAGCAACCGCGTCGACCGGCTTGCCATCGCGGCGCTTGGCCTCGAGGAAGTAATAGGCGGCGAGCGCGAGCAGCCCGGATTTGCGCCCGCTCTCATCGTCCTCCTCTTCCGGCTCGGATGGCGCAGGGCCTGACGCATCCTCCAGGATCGTGCGCGTCAGCTCCGAGATCGCTTCCGGCACGTCCACCTCGCGGCTCTCGGCGGCCCGCGCCGTCCACGCGGCAAACCCGGGTACGGGCGAAAGCGTGACAAAGGTCTTGAGGCGCGGCTCATCGCGCGCGAGCTCCTCGACGACCTGCTTCAAAAGGAAGTTGCCAAACGAGATCCCGCGCAGACCGTCCTGGCAATTGGAGATCGAATAGAACACGGCCGTGGTCGGTGTGTCGGCTGCCGCATCGGTGAGCGGCTCGTCGAGCACCTCGCCGATCGCCTCGGGGACGTCGCTCATCAGCGCCACCTCGACGAACACGAGCGGCTCGTCGACGAGCGAGGGATGGAAGAATGCAAAGCAGCGCCGGTCTGCCGGATCGAGGCGGCGGCGCAGGTCGTCCCAGCTTTTGATCTCGTGCACGGCCTCGTAGCGGATGATCTTTTCCAGAATCGCCGCCGGCGTGTTCCAGTCGACGCGCCGCAGCACGAGAAAGCCGCGGTTGAACCACGCATAAAGCAGCCGGCGCAGGTCGGCGTCGACGGCGGCGAGCGCGGGATCGTCCTCAAGCGGAGCCGCAAGCAGGTCACGGCGCAAGGCGACGATCTGCGCGGTGGCGCCGGGCGCGAGGTTGAGGCGGCGGAAGAATTCGAGCCGCGGGCTGTCCAGTGTCTTCTGCAGGCGCGCGAGCGTCACGTCGCCGGGATCGTCGAGATAGGCCTGCGCGGCGGCAGCGACGCGATCCGCGTCGGGGCGCAGCTCGGTCGCGAGAAAGCGGAAGAACCTGAGCCGGTCGTCGGCGTCGAGTTGTGCGTACCGGTCGAGCAGCTCGCTCGCGAGGGCGACGCCCGAGGCCTCGCCGCGCCCGGAGATGAGCACGCGCGCCAGCTCCTCGACGTCGGCTTCGGCGCCGGCGCCGAACAACGAGCGCGGCAGGAGCGCCCGCCCCTGGTCGGCGATGGTCGAGAGCAGCTCCTGCAGGAAAGAAACGTTCACGACTTCAAGACCTTCTACCCCCTGCCCGCGCATCCGACCGGTTCGCGGCTCACCAACGGCAAGTAATGCGGATCGGGCCGCTGCTCAAGCGGTGTTCGACAGCACGACCCCCTCGTACGTCAGCACGCGCCGCGATCGCGTCCAGGGATCGGCGAGAATGCGGAACTCGGCATAGTGCGGCAACTCGCGGTGCAGAAGGTAAGCCGCCTCATCGTCGTAGACCTGATAGAGCAGGAAGGCGGCGCCATCGACCGGATCGAGGCAGACGTCGTAGCGGCGGCAGCTGGGTTCGCGTTCGATGCACATGCGGGCATAGGTGACGAGCGCCGCGCGCATGTCGTCCTGGTAGACGCGCTCCACCTCCAGGAAGACGAGGACGACGAACATATCCTGCTGCTTCATGGACTCACCTGCGGCGCTTTCGCGGCCGGCAGGCCCAAAGTGATTGCCGGCAATCGCGATTCATGAGGACATACGTCAACCATTTCTAAACTCGTTGCTGTGACACTTCGTTAACCATTCCACCCCAGCCCCGATCGTCTCCACATGGAAGCGCTCCCGAGCCCCGACCGCACCACCTCCAGCCTCGCCGAGGCGAACAACGATACCGGGCGCGTCGCCTTCTGCGGACCCTACGTGCTGTCCGCCATCACTGGCTACCCCATCAGCAAGATCGAGGACGTCATCCGCGCACACCGCAACAGCGCGCGCCGAACCGTGGTCAAGGGCACGGCGGCCGACGAGGTGGCGGAAGCGCTCGCCCAGTTCGACTACGAGATGACGCTGAAGCAAAGCTACATGAGCCGGCCGCGTAAGGAGCGCCCCACGCTGTGGACCTGGATGCAGCGGCCGCGCAACGTCTGGGCCCACTACATCCTCGCCGTCCACAAGGGCAAGGAGGGGCACTGGATCCTCATCAAGGGCGTGAAGATGTGCGACACCTACACCGAGGGCCGGTGGACCTTCGTGGTGGACGGCCCGCATCGCGGCGCGCGCATCATGGAGGTGTTCGAGGTCCGGCGCTCGCTCGGGGTGTGACGGGAAGACACGGCGTTAAGGCGCCGTTCAAGCGGCCAATCGTACCGTCCCCGCATGCGCACACCGATCGAACCTCTGATGGCGATGCTATTTACGGTGCTGGCCTTCTCGGCCCCCGCCGCGGCGGACGATGCCGGCAAGATCAAGGCCTGCCTGAAGACAGAGCATGACGCGGGCCGCAGTGGGCGCGACTGCATCGGCAGCGTCTCCGATCCCTGCTTGCAGAAGCCCGGCAACGAGACGACCCAGAGCATGGTTGAGTGCGTCGATGGGGAGACGCAGATCTGGGATGAGCTGCTGAATGCGGACTACCAGCGCCTGCTCGGCTCGCTCGAAGGCAAAGCTGCCGAGAGCGTGCGCCAGGCGGAGCGCGCCTGGATCGCCGCGCGCGACGCCGACTGCAAGGTGCCCTACGATATCTACGAGGGCGGGACGATGGCCCGTCTCGACGGCGCCAATTGCGTGCTCGACCATACCGCGACACGCGTGCTGCAGTTGCACGTATGGCAAGACATGGCGAAGCCGGAATAGGCTGTCGGAGCGGCGGACCGGTTGCTACCGGCCCTCGCCGTCGCCGAGCGCGTACGTCTCACCCCAGCGCTTGAGCGCCAAGACGATCGGGCCAAGGGCCCGGCCTTTATCCGTCAGAACGTACTCGGCCCGGGGGGGATGCTCCTCGTAGAACCGCCGCTCGACGATGCCTGCCTCCTCCAGCCACTTCAGTCGTGCCGATAGCGTGTTGGGGCTTATTCCCTCCAGGGACAATTCCAGGTCCTGAAAGCGGCGCGCCTGCTGCCGCAGCAGGTCGCGAATGATGAGCAGCGTCCAGCGCTCGCCGATGACCCCCAGAGCGGCCGCGACCGGACAATCCTCGAGGTCATCCGTGGATTCCTTGGCTTGATTCTTGACCACACCTGCTTCCTTCGCGCCCCGACGCAGCAATTTTAGCGCCCGCACCTACCCATGGCTACGAAATAGCGATTGACTATTATTTATATAGTTACTATCGATATGGGATAGACACAACCATGGGAGTACCGATCATGGACCCGGACGTTCCCCATTACTTTTATGCCATTAACGCCGTCGCGCAGGCCGCACTGCTCCTCACCCTGGCGGTCGGACTTGCGCTCGCCGTGCAGCGAACGGCGCTAACCGCCCCGCAGAAATCCGCAACCTGGATCGCGATCATGGCGACGCTCGTGATCTGGTTCGGCCTTGCGCAGTGGCTCGCCAAGGACGGCTTCTTCCTGGCACCCAGGTCCTCCGTACCTCCGATCGCGTTCGCGATCGTGATTCCGATCGTGACCGGGCTCTTCATTCTGCTGTCGACGCCACGCTTCAAGGCCGTGGTCGAGGCCGTCCCCCAGTCCTGGATGACCGGCCTGCAGGTCTATCGCGCGCTCGGCGCCATGTTCCTCGCACTTTGGCTGCAAGGCCGCATGCCGGGCGAGTTCGCGCTTCCCGCCGGAACGGGCGATGTGATCGTCGGAGTTACGGCACCGATCGTCGCCTGGCTTAACGCGACCCGCTCGCCAGCGGCGCCAGCAGCAACGCTTGTCTGGAACGTGTTCGGGATCGCCGACCTCGTCGTCGCCGTCGGCACGGGATTCCTGACGTCACCGTCCCCCTACCAGATGCTCGCCTTCGACCGGCCCAACGAGTTGATAGCGCAGCATCCCTTCGTCTTGGTCCCTATCTTCTTCGTGCCGCTCTCGATCATCCTGCACGGCTTGTCGCTGTGGAAGCTCCGTCGCGCAGCCGAAGTCAGGCCCGCCTTTGCGTGAGCAAAAGGGTAGCGGGCGGCCGGGGACTGATCGCCTACTGGCGGTCAGTCTTTAGCCGCTCCACCTAGGGGCCGTCCGCCACGGCGCACGTGTGTTCCGCGCCCAAAAAGGCAGCGCAGCATCTCCGATTGTGTGGGTGGGCCTAGAGCGACCAGCGCTCGCTTGCGAGGAGGCTATCTGCAAATCGCAAGCGCTCAAGGCTTGCTGGCGGCGACGTTTGCTGGGTCAGGAGATCTGCCAGTTGCGGACACGCAAATGCCGCAAGCCCCACCGTTCTTTGCTTCGCCTCGCGCTCGGCGGCATCGGCGGCGTCGGAACGGACGTCCGGCCATTGGCACGTGAGCAGCGCAGCGAGCAGCAGGATCACCCACCTGCCTTGCCTGAAGAACCGGCGACGTCTCCCGCGCATCGTCGTTTCGGAAAGGTAACGCAGCAACGCATCGTCAAAGCAGATCGAAGAATTTGTTGCGCGCTCGTCCACGGCCGAACTCCATTACCGTCGCCGCGAGAACAATGCGCAAATCTTGGCCGTATCGTGGCGCGCAAGTATCCATTTGAGTGATCAACATTTTTCTCGGAGCGCAAATTCGCGAGAAGCATGCCGTTTGCTCACGCACCTCCCATGGTGCGCGACAACGTTGGTCAGTCCTTCGCGCGCTCCACGTAGGAGCCGTCGGCCGTCATGATGACGACGCGCGTCCCGGCGCCGATGTGCGGCGGCACCATGATGCGCGCCCCATTGGCAAGCTTCGCCGGCTTGTAGGACGAGGATGCCGTCTGCCCTTTGACGACGGGATCGGCCTCGACGATCTCGAGCGTAACGCGCGCCGGCAACTCGATCGCAATCGGATTGCCCTCGTGCAGGGAGACCGAGCAGGTCATGCCCTCCTGCAGCCACTGCGCCTGATCGCCGACGACGTCCTTCGACACCGTGATCTGGTCGAAGGTTTCTGGGTGCATGAACGTGTAGCCGTGGTCGTCCTCGAACAGATAGTTATAGTCCTTCTCGTCGAGGTAGGCGCGCTCCACCTGGTCGGTCGTGCGGTAGCGCTCGGTCACCTTCACGCCGTCCGCGATGCGGCGCATCTCGAGGTGCGTGACGGGGGTGCCCTTGCCGGGATGGATGTTCTCGGCGTGGATGACGACGGCGAGCCTGCCGTCAAGATCGAGCACGTTGCCCTTGCGCACTGATGAGGCGATGACCTTTGCCACTTAACGTCTCCGTTCTGCAGAAAGCCGCAGTAAGCGCTGGCGCGCTTGAGCTGCGGCCGAAGGATCGGGGGAATCTCGGGCGTCTCATACCCTTTCCGCTCTAAAACACCAAACTTGGCTGCGAGGACAGCGTTAGTTTAGAGAAGCGCCATGAGCAGCGACTGTCCGTGGTGGACCCCCGAAGCGCATGCCGACCGGCGCCCGTTTCTGGCGCTGCGTGCCCGTATCAAGGTGGCGATCCGAGCCTGGTTCGAGGCGCAGGGGTTCGTCGAGGTGGAGACCGGCGTCCTGCAGGTCTCGCCCAGCAACGAGGCCCACCTGCACGCGTTCGAGACCGAGCTCATCGGCCCCGACCTCAGCCGCACGACGCTCTATCTGCACACCTCACCGGAGCTCGCCTGCAAGAAGCTCTTGACCGCAGGCGAGCGCAAGATCTTTACGTTCGCGCCCGTATTCCGCAATCGCGAGCGCGGCGCCCTGCACGCGCCCGAGTTCACCATGCTCGAGTGGTATCGTGCGGACGCGCCCTACGATGCGGTGATGGCGGATGCCGCCGCAATCCTGAAGCTCGCAGCCGAGACCGCCGACAACCGGTTCGTCTCCTGGCGAGGGGTGACCGCTAACCCGCGCGCCGAGCCCGAGCGGCTCACGGTCGCGCAAGCCTTCGGCCGCTACGCCGGGGTCGATCTGCTCGCCAGCATGACAGGGAACGGCAACGACGCGCGCCGTCTCGCCGCCATGGCGGAGGCCGCAGGCGTCACGCCGCGCGCCGACGATACCTGGTCCGACATATTCTCGAAGGTGCTGACGGCGCTTATCGAGCCCAAGCTCGGCAACGGACGTGCCACGCTGCTCACCGAATATCCCGCGAGTGAATCCGCGTTGGCGCGGCGCTCCCCGCAGGACGCGCGCGTCGCCGAACGCTTCGAGCTCTACTGCTGCGGGGTGGAGCTCGCCAACGGCTTTGGCGAGCTGACCGATGCGGACGAGCAGCGCAGGCTGCTCGAGGCGGAGATGGTCAAGAAGGAGGCGCGCTACGGCGACCGCTATCCACTGGACGAGGACTTTCTCGCCGCGCTTGTGCAGATGCCCCCAGCGTCCGGCTGCGCCCTCGGCTTCGACCGCCTCGTGATGCTGGCGACGGGGGCGACGCGCATCGACCAGGTCATCTGGACTCCGTTCAATTCGTAGGGATCGTTTGCTTGCAGACCTTCGAGCGTGCAACCGCATGGTGTTGACCTTCCGCGCCAATTTCTCTCGCGCGAAGCCGACTAGCTGCTATTATTATGTTTCGCTCGAACTAGCCGGGGGAGTGGCGAGTGGCAATCTTCTCGACCGAGGACGTGCACCCGCGCGAGCGCGTGTCCTATTGGGACGCGAATGTCATAAGGGGCTTCGCGAAACTTAAGGTGCCCAGGAACGAGCCCTTCAACGGCAGCCTCAAAGTAGGCTCGCTTGGCTCGATCGGTGTCTCGAGGACCGAGAGCGACCCTTTCGAAATTGATCGCGGCAGAAGGGAAATCGCCCACTCGCACGGCGACGACTACTTCATCCATCTGCAATGCGCGGGTCGCTCGGCCCACCTTCAGGGCGACCGCAAGACCGTTATAAAGGAAGGGGAATTCTTTCTGGCCGATCTGCGGCGCCCGTCTTTGGGATACCTTGAGACGCGTGGAAACTTAGTCACGATCCGGGCGGCATGCGGGGAGATAGAGGCCCGCGTCGGACCGACCGGGCAACTTGTGTCGCGCACGATAGGTTCGCAAAATGCCGTCGCAGGTCTCACCTTCGGCTTTTTGTCGATGCTTCCCGAGCGCATCGACACCCTCGATGCCAACGCGGCGCCGAAGATTGCCGAGCAGGCACTAGACCTCGTGGCTCTCGCCCTCTCGGCGGAGGCCCAGTCGAACGGCGTCAACCTCTCGTACCCGCGCGCGGCGGCGCTCACAATGCTGAAGGCAGCGATAGAATCCCGCCTGCACGATCCGAACC
>CAXMLT010000409.1:0-2960 GCA_964194245.1 uncultured Hyphomicrobium sp. | reverse complement strand
ATGTGTATAAGAGACAGCGCTAGGACAATAGAGACCGCGCAGTCGCCGCAGTCTTCGGCGAGGGATAGGAAAAAGCTGTCTATCGGACGTCGGCTGCTGCGAGGGGGTGCCGGGGTCGTTACACTCAGCACCCCATCCTTGATGATCAAAGTGGCGTCGGGGGGGATGACATGGACGTGGTTGGGCGCGACACGTTCACCGTCCCGCGCTTGCGTGACGGACATTGCGGTGTGCGGTGCCAGTAGCTCAACCAGCATGCTTGGGTGGTGCGGGTCGAGATGCTGCACCAGCACAAAAGACATCCCGGTGTCGGCCGGCATGTGCTCCAGGAAAGATCGAAACGCCCTTAGCCCGCCCGCGGATGCGCCAATACCGACTGTCAGTTTAGGCGGGTTCGGGGCGGCAGGTTTGTCATCCACGACAAGACTCGCCAGGATTTGCACTGCTCCAACAGAACGCCATTAATATCCATAATGCCCTGATTTGCCATCGGTTCCAGGTGCACGCCGGCAGGCCCGTACTAGGTCTTCGCCTACGTCCGCTTTGGGCCATTTGCGGACGAATCGAAGGAGCGGCTCCGGCCGCGGCAGCTTCGATAGTGCCCTTCGAAGGTCCAGGTCCGCGGTGCGCGAAGTTCCAGTAGACGACGCGGCACGAGTAGATGCGTCATCCGAGCCCGGCTGCTCGCGCGATCATAAACAACCCTGCCCCGACGACGACGGCCCCGGTGGCTCGAGCGACGCTCTCACCGGCCGGTGCGAGACGTTCGACGGTGATGGCTGCCGCCACGACAGCCATCGCGCGAAGGTCCATGACCCCGATGACGAGGAGGATCGTCATCAGACCGAAACAGCATTGGCTGCAGTGGAGGCCGAGGCGCAGGCCATGCCGCCAGGCCGTGCCGGCGTCGGCCGGCAACGTGACGCCGAGCCGCGGCATCTCCCGGCAGCAGGCGAGGTGACACGCCTTCCACGCGGTGAACTGGAGCGCGCCGGCCATAAGGACGACCACACCGACCGCGATCGGAACGGCGCACGCCAGCGCCGGCAGCTGCATCTCGACCGCCGCCAGCGCGACGCCCAGCGGAAAGGCAGCCAGTCCGAGCGCGGTCCACACGAAGAAGTACCCCACGCCCACGAGCGCGGTCAGCCGACCGAGCCGCGTCTCGCCTGCCCTGTCAACGGCCTGGCGGTAGCGCCACAGCATTGGCACCAAGGATGGCAGCATCATCGCCACCATCATCACGACCCACATGCCGAGGAACGACGCCGCGGCGCAGGGCCAGGTCTGTCCGGGCATCCGCATCCACGCCATCGACATCGTCCAGCCGCCGGGCATCGGCATCTCGCCCATCGCCGACATGGACGCACACCAGACGATCGTCACCGCCGCGCTGGCGGCAAAGAGCAGCGCCGAGACGCCGAAGAAGGCGCTCTGGGATGATCGCTCGTAGGTCATGCGCCGTGAGATCTCCCCGCGAACTTGCTCAGGCCTGGTCGTACGTGTCGTGGTGGCGCCACCAGGCGTCCGTCTCGTTGCGCCCCTCGGGGGCGCGGTCGAGCCACTGGTACATGCCCCAGAGTCCGTCGAGCCCGCGCGCATAGGTGGAATAGGTGTGGTAGACGACGCCGTCCTGCAGCGCGAACGCGCTCATCCCCGGCCGCTCGCGCATGAAGGTGGCCGCGTCGGTCCCGGCCATGGCCGCGAAGGCGACGGGCCCCTCGGCGGCGTCTTCGGGCTTTGCGTCGAGCGCGTGATCGCTGCGCTCGTAGTTGTATTCGATGCCGCCATCGCGCTGCTGCTGCTCGGTGATCGACACTTTGAAATCGGAATTAAAGTCGCTGCCGAGCGAGGACGCCCAGGCGAACGTCCACCCCATGCGCTGTTTGAATGCCTGCAGCTTTGCGAGCGGCGCCCGCGACACCGCCGACAGCGTGACGTCGTGGTTCGCCAGGTGGACGGCGAAGCCGTTAAAGCCGTCGGCGATCGCCGAGCAGGACGGACACCCGGACTTGAAGTCGGGCCCGAACATGAAGTGGTAGACGAGGAGCTGCGAGCGCCCTCGGAAGAGGTCTGCCAGCGAGGCGCTCCCTGCATCGGTCTCAAATCGATAGTCCTTGCCGACACGGATCCACGGCAGCTCCTGCCGACGCCGCGCGAGTTCGTCGCTGCGCCGCGTCAGCTCTTTCTCGTCCTTGAGCAGCTTGAGCCGGGCTGCGAGCCACTCCTCGTGTGTCCCGATTTTGTGCTTCCTCATCGCTGTGCTCTCCTTGATGCAGGCGCTCCACCATTCGACCCGGCGGAGCCGGCACTCTGTGCGTTGGTTCAGATGCGCTCGTTCATGCTGCGCTGGTCAGGCCGGCATCCGCCGGTCGTAGTCCTTCTGGAGGCGCGTCCAGTTGTTTCTTGCCGGTCGCGCACGCCACCAGAACGTCGAGGTGGTTGTGCCAGCCTGGTCCCACTTTCAGCAGTGTCGCGCGGTTGGGCAGGCGGCGGTGGATCACGGTCAGCAGCACCCGGTCACCCCTCGGCTCCAGCTCGAAGGAAACATCGCCGCTGCCCTGCCAGGTGAAGGAGAGCTTGCGCGGGGGGTCGAGCTCGGTGATGCGGCTCTGCATCCGGTGCTCCTCGGAGAAGCCGGCCGGCCGCTTGCCTGGCGGATCCGACAGCTCGTCATTGCGCCAAACGAACTCGAACGGCGCGCCGACCTTTAGCTCCATCTCGCCCGCCGCCAGCCACTGACGGCGCAGCTCGCCCTCCGTCAGGTACGCCCACACGCGCTCGATGGGGCCGGGCAGAAGGCGCTGGATCGTCAACGTGGCGGGCTCGGTGAGCACGCCGTAGCCGCCTTCGGTCTTGAGATCGGTCATTGATCGTCTCCTTTCTTGCGGGCGGAGCGTTTGCGCGTGTCCTCGTTGCGCAGCAGCCGATCGAGCACATCCAGACGGTCGGTCCAGAAG
>CAXMLT010000408.1:0-2472 GCA_964194245.1 uncultured Hyphomicrobium sp. | reverse complement strand
GCAGCGCCGGGAACACGGACGGCAGCGTTGCGCCCTGGTCGCCCGGGCGCACGTGCGTCTCAAGCGGCACCGGAACGTCGAGGGTCATGGCGACAGCGCGCACGAGGCCCTTGTCGTAGCAGGCCGCAAGCCCAGGTGGACCCGCACCCGTGTACGGAATCTCCAGCGCCTCCAGCATGGCCGGGACGTGCAGCTCCTTGAATGGGTCGTTGTTGAAGCCTTCGTCGCACAGGTTGAACACGAGATCCGTGCGCAGCTCCGACAGGTCGCGGTCGAGCGTGGTGTGGTTGTCGAGGTAGCGGAATTTGTAGCCCGGTAGCTCCGACAACGCGTCCTTGAGGCGCCGGATCGTCTCCATGTCCTCGGGGTTGAACGTGCCGCCGCGCTTCACCGCGTCGGGCAGCCGCGGATCGCCCATGAGCACGGTGACCTCGAGCTGCTGTACCTTGCCCTTGGGTTTGCGGATGAGCTGCGGCCCGTCAGCCGACAGGAGAATGCGGCGCGCCATCATGCCCAGATCCTGGTCGCGGTCCGACAGCGCCTCGGCGTTGCCGTGGTGGCGGACGTTGCGGAAGCCGGTCTGCTCCAGGAGCTTGGCGATCGATTCACGGGTATAGAGGCGCTCGGCGTAGAACTGGTCGGCGATCACGCCCAGCTCGTCGTGCACGATCACCTCGCGCGAGATGAGGCGCTCGCGGTCGCCCGAAAGTGAGCGCTCGCGGCAAACAAAATGGTGCTCATCGATCCACTCCCACGAGCGGCGCTCGAAGTGGTCGGCCATGTAGGCGCCGTCGGTGATGTCGAGCACGAGCTGGCCGGAGGGACGCAGGATCTTGCCGACCGCGATCAGCACCTTCTCATCGTCCTGCTTGTTGGAGAAGTATCCGAACGAGTTGCCCATGATGGCAACGCAGTCGAAGCTGTTCTCCGGCAGCCGCGGGTTGCGCGCGTCGCCTTCCTTGAACACGGCCTGCAGCCGTTCCGACTGCGCGCGCTTCTTGGCAAGACGGACGAGATAGCGGGAGCGGTCGACGCCGGTGACGTTCTTGAAGCCGCGGCGTGCGAGCTCGAGGCAGTGGCGCCCCTGGCCGCAGCATAGATCGAGGATCTGGCTGTAAGGCTGCACCGCGGCGGCGCTCACGATGAAGTCGACGTCGCGGCGCGTGTTCTCCACGTTCTCGACGACGTCGCCGTCGGTCTTGACGTAGAGAGCGTTGAAGAGCTTGCGCCACCATTCGGCGGGGAGATGCGCCTCGAGGTCAGAGACCGGACCGAGACACGAGCGCGGCGACGGGCGCTTAGGCCGTTTCGCCTTGGCAGGAGCTGCCATGATGGACAGATGTCCTCAAAGGCCGCGCTATGGCAGCTCGGGTCGCACACCCCGCGCGCCGGCGGTCGGCCGGTCTAACGTCACAGGCCCCACTGGCCTCAATAGTCCGCGAACTTATTTGTGAATTGCGACATTGCAAGAGGTAACTTGCAATTTTCCGCCGTCCGATTGTCACGACCTATTTCCGCGCACAACGGTTATGCATCGCCCCGCCGCATGAGCGCGACGAAGAAGCCGTCGGTGCCGTGCCGGAGCGGCGTGAGCTGCAGCGTGTCCTCTCTTCCGTCGGCGGAGCACGGCGGCTCGGTGCCGAGGCGTGCACGCCACGACTCGGCATACGGGACGACCGCAAAGTCGGGGTGCTTGGCGAGGAAGGCTGCGACCTGATCCCCGTTTTCCTCCGGCAGGACCGAGCAAGTGACGTAAACGAGCGCGCCGCCAGGCTTAACCAGACCCGCGCCCAGGGCCAGAACCCCCTGCTGCTCCGCCTGGCGCTCGGGGATGTTGGCGAGCTTCAGCCGCCACTTCGAATCGGGCTTACGCCGCCAGGTGCCCGAGCCCGTGCACGGCGCGTCGACCAGCACGAGGTCGAATCGCGCACCCAGAGCCGCAAGTGCCGCCTCGTCGCCCGCCTCCATGACCTGGACGTTGCGCGCACCCGCCCGCTTCAGGCGCTCGAAGATCGGGCGGAGCTGTCGTTTGTCGGCGTCGTAAGCATAGATCTGGCCCGTGTTCTGCATGCCGGCGGCGAGCGCCAGCGTCTTGCCACCCGCGCCCGCGCACAGATCGAGGATCTGCTGGCGCGGCGCGGCACCGGCGAGCAAGGCCGCGACCTGCGAGCCCTCGTCCTGCACCTCAAACCAGCCCTTGCCGTGCGCGGGCTCGGCTTCCAGGGCCGGGCTGCGCGCCGCCCCTTCGGGCGCGGGGATGCGCACGCCCTGCGGCGACAGCGGCGTCGCCACGGCTTTGTTGCGCTCGAGCGCCTTCAGGACCTTCTCGCGCGTCGCCTTCAGCGTGTTGACCCTGAGATCAACGGGCGCGCGTGCGCTCAGGGCCGCTCCTTCCTCGGCCGCAGCCGCCCCGAACGCGCGCTCAAACGACGGCAGCAGCCAGTCGGGGATGTCGCCGGCGATCGCGGCGGG
>CAXMLT010000407.1:0-6611 GCA_964194245.1 uncultured Hyphomicrobium sp. | reverse complement strand
GAGCCGAAATCGCGCTCATAGAGCGCGTCGGGCAGCGGTAGGACGGCGCAAAGCTCGGCGTCGAATTCCTCGCGCGCAATCTCGGCAACGAGGCGGTCGGCGCCTTCCGCCAGGCCCGAAAGAATGAGCAACGGTGCGCCGCGGTTGGCACGTGCGATGCGCCGCAGCTCCTTGCGAACGAGTGCCGAGATCTTCGCATTGTCGGAAGCGATGTCACGATGGCCGGTCACGCCGACGACGACCGGCTTGGCAGCTTTGCGGCTCGCTTTACGCGTACTCATGGCGCCCAAACGCGGAACTAGGGCAACCCGCTAACAAGCGCTTAAGACCCGGATAGCCGCTCAATAACTAGCATTAATGCCCTCAAAAAACGTTGAAACCGGCGGGAAAATCGTCCGCCAGGACTTCCTTTTGCGCAACTTTGGCCGCGATCTCGTACACCTCCTGCATGATGCCCGGATTGACGAAATCGTCGAGGCGGACGATCTCCGCCTCCGGCACCGTGAGGTCCGTCCGCGCTGCGATCCATTGCGGGTCGAGCATCACATCGTAACGGTGGAACCGGAGCAGTTGCCGGTCGCCCAGCAGTTCGCCCTCGAGCGTCCCGACCTCGGCATTGATGTGCCAGGGCCGCGGGGCGTCCGAGACCCATTGCAGGAGCTGTAGCGCCTGCACCTGCGTGTCCCACGACATGCCCTGCAACGCATGGATCGCCAGCGCGACCGGCGCCATCTTCAGGCCCCTCACCGGATCAAGTCTCGGCTGGCGACCGCCGGCGCCAATCGAGACGAGCAGTAGCTTCTCCTTGTCGATGGCCCAGTTGAATCCGTAGCCCTTGATGCCCGCCAGCATGAAGAGCTGCAGCGACGGATTGTTGTAGGGCGACACGCTGCCGTCGACGAACAGACCCTCGGGCTCCGTCTCGACGATGCGAATCTTTTTGGGCGAGAAGTAGTAGGGCGCCGCCGTGCTCGCGCGCAGGACCTCGCGCACTCGGTAGTGCCGGTTGCCGATGTGCAGGACCTTGCCGGTGGCCGCGTCGCGGTCCGGATCGTTCCAGAACTTGGAGCGCGGATTGTTGGTCAGCACCCACGGACTGCCCGTATCGAGACGCTTGGCGATGATCGCGAGCCCCGTCTTCAGATCCTCGGACTCGAGCGGGCGTTCGCCCAGCACCTCTAGCAGCACCTTGCCGAGGCCGCGCGCGTGGAAGCGCGGCGCAAATCCCGGAATGCCGAACCAGGGCTTTCGGAAGATCTTTTGCGCCAGCCGGAAGTAGAGAGCCTTGACCTCGGCCGCCGTCATGCCGAGCGCGAGCGCCGTGGCGATGATCGCGCCCGTCGAGGTGCCGCCGATCAGGTCGAAGTAGTGGCACAGCCGGAATTCGGTGGGATTGCTCGTGCGCGAGGCGAGAAGGCTCTCGATCCTCTCGAGAAATGCGATCTCGATGATCCCCTTGGTGCCGCCGCCATCGAGCGAAAGAATGCGCTTTGGTGCGAATGCGGGATCGAGATGCTGAGCTACGGTACGCGGCATGAAGCTCCCCCAACGAATGCCAAAGAATATGGCCCAGCTCCCGGACCGGTCGGGCTCCACTCTATGCGGTTAGCTCATCGGGAAGAAGACGGGATCAACCCACGGGGAGCACGTCGACGCCGACCGTCACCGAGTGCTCGCTGCCGCCAAGCAAAATGCCGCTGATGGGGCTCACGTCATCGTAGTCGCGGCCGTAGGCGATGGTGATGTGCTCCTCGCGCGGCATCAGCCCGTTGGTCGGATCGAAGTCGACCCAGCCTGCCTCCGGCGCCCACACCGAAATCCACGCGTGGGAAGCGTCCGCGCCGGCAAGCCGCGGCTGCCCGGGCGGCGGGCTCGTCAGGATATAGCCGCTGACATAGCGCGCCGGTAGCCGCAGCGAGCGCAGACAGGCGAGCGCCAAATGCGAGAAATCCTGGCAGACGCCGCGGCGCTTGCGCAGGACCTCCATGACCGGCGTCGAGATGTCCGTCGCGGTCGGGTCGAACACGAAGTCGTGGTAGATGCGGGTGACGAGGTCCCAGACGCCGAGCAGAACCGCACGGTTGGCCGAAAACGACTTCCTCGCGTACTCGGCGATCTCCCGCGTCGGGCGCGTGTGCCGCGACGCACATGCGTAGCGCACGACATCGAGCGCGAGCGCGCCCGAGCCACGGGCGGGACTTTCCGCGAGCGTCTCCCAGGCTGTACTCCCCGGCAGGTCGACCGGCTCGCGCGCCACCACCACAATGGTGCTCTTGGCGTGCACTGTCAGCTCCTCGTGCTCCTGCTCGATGTCGAACAGCACGACCCGGTTGCCGTAGTAGTCGTCGCGCTCCGTGCGCAGCGTCGGGGCTGGATCGACAAGCAACGTGTGCCCCTTCACCTTCTGGCGCTCGACCATACGCGGCGACATGTGCACGACGTGCTGCGATTGCACCACGGGCGTCGTGTAGCGGTACACCGTCTTGTGGCTGACGTCGTAGATCATGGCCCGCACGTCATGGCTTGGGATCGAGCCGCGTATGCACCCGGTGCGGCTGCTCTTCGGTCAGACTGAAATAGCGCCGCTCGATCGCGGTCGTGAGCTGCGGCAGCAGGTGGAGCTGCTCGCCCATGGCGGCCCGCAGCTCGCGCCGCGTCGGATCGGCCGCGAAGGTTTCGACGTCGGCGAGCCGCACCGCGGTCAGCAGCGAAAGGATGAGACGGCGCTCCTCGGTCAATCCGGCGCCCTGTTGCGACTGGGGCAACGATGCGAGGTGCCCGGAGATGCCGACGAGCTGGTAGGCGAGGCTGCGCGGGTTGGTCTCGTCGAGCAGCAGGAGATCGAGCACGAGCGGCAGCATCGGATCGAGCCGGTAGCGCGAGCGGTAGGTGATGAAGCTGTCGGCAAGCTCGAGCAGGAACAGGAGCTGCCCCGTCTCCTCCTCGCGCTCGAGCGGCGCGCCAAACAGCGACAGGATCGCCTCGCTCAGGTTGAAGGCCCGCTCGATGCGGCGGCCCATCTCCAGGAACGACCAGCCGTAGTTGCGGGTCATGTTCTCGTGCATGAGGCCGTTGAAGGCCGCGAGCCAGCCGAGCCCGTCCTCGATCTGGTCGAGGATCTGCTCCGATCCGCCGGTCAGCAGCGCCTTGCGCCAGTCCTCGCCGGGGCAGAAGTGGCTGAGCACGCGCCAGCCCTCGAGCGACAGCCGGTCGCGCGTCAGGCTCGCGACGCGGTAGAGCTTGTCGAGCGTGCGGTCGAGCGTGCGGCGGCCGTTATTCGACGAGATCAGCAGCCGCACCATCCGCTCGATGGCGGCGCGGTTGCCCTCCTCTGCAAGCTCCGCCCCCGACACCTCATCGCGCAGGAGCAGCGCCTTGAGGCAGGTGCGCGCCGCGCCCTGGCCGTCGGAGGGGGCGTTGTCCTCCTGCAGACGCTGCAGCGCGCTGCGCAGGACGCGCATGATCCAGTCGGTTCGCTCGCCGTAGCGGCCGAGCCAGAAGAGATCGTCCGCCACGCGGCTTTGGATCACGCGCTGCGAACGCTGTACTCGCGCTGTATCGATCGTCGGCTGCCACAGGCTGCTGTGCGGCGGCAGCTCGCCATCGGAGATGACCCAGACGTCGCGGGTGCGCGCTTCCGGCGCGCTCAAGGACACCGCAAGGTTGGGGGCAACCGCCATGGCGAGGCCGCCAGGCATCACCGTGTAGCCGTCGGCGGTGGAGGCGACGAAGAGGCGGACGGCGAATGGCTGCGGGCGCAGGCCCTCGGGCGTGAACGTCGGCGTCGTGCCGAAGCCCATGTGTTCCTCGGCCACAAGCTCGGCACCGCGCAGCTCGATCTCCTCGGCAAGCGCGCGCCGCTCCTGGTCCGACAGCGTGGCGCCGACGCGGCCGTATTGCGCGCCGCCTGGGCGGCCCGTGCCCTCCTGCGCCGGACGGATCACCATGCGATCGAGGCTGGCCAGCACATCCCGGCGGTTCTCGGGCTCGCCGAGCCAAAGGCGCGGGGCGTCCGCGACGAGCAGCTTCTCGCCCAGGAGATGCTCGGAGATCGCCGGCAGATAGCCGCTTAGGCCCCGGTTCTGCACGATCGCGGCGCCGAGCGCGTTGCGCACGAGCTCCGGCGTCTTGCGGCAGGCGTGCACGAGGCCCGGCGGCCCGTGATAGCGGTTGGCGTCAAGCTCGAGCGGATCGCATTCGCGGCCGTCGACGCAGCGCACGATGAGGTCGATACGCTTCAGACCTTCGAGCGTCTTCAGGTATACGCGGTCGCCGGCGGTGCGCATGTCGCCCGCCTCGACCAGCAGGTAGCCGAGGTAGCGCGCCAGATACGCGTGGCTGAAATAGTCCTCGTGATGCGGGCCGGGCGTGAGCAGGGCGATGCGCGGATCGCGCCGGCCGCTGAGCTGCGTCAGGTCCGCCTGCACGCGCTGGAAGAACGGGGCGAGCCGCAGGGCGTTGCACGTTTGGAAGAGATCGCCGGCGAAATGCGTGTGCACGACGCGGTTGGCGAGCGCGTAACCGACGCCCGCCGGCGTCTCGGTATGGTTGTCGATGACGCGCCAGTTGCCATTCACCTCGCGCGCGATGTCGACGGCGTAGAACTGCACATGCCCGGCTGCAGGCTCGATGCCCTGGCAGGGGCTCAGGTAGGCGGAATCGGAGAAGATCAGCGCCGGCGGAATGAAGCCTTCGCGCATCAGGCGCTGCTCGCCGTAGATGTCGGCAACGATCGCGTTGAGCAGACGCGCGCGTTGGATGAGGGCCGCCTCCAGCGGGCGCCATTCGTCGCTTGCAAGGATCAGCGGGACGAGATCGACGTCCCAGCGCTTTCCCGCCCGCGTCGGATCGGCGAAAATATCGTGCGCGATGCCCATCTCGCGCACACGCCGATTGAGACGATCGGCGCGTTGCGCCTGCTCCTCGGGCGCCAAATCGGCTAATGCGGCCAGGAACTTGCGCCAACGCGGACGCACCTCTCCAGCCGCGTCGATGAGCTCGTCATAGCCGCCGTTGCGCGCTTGCGCGTAGGCCGCAAGCTGTTCGTCAGCGGCGCGATGGGTGAGGCGCGCTTCCACGTTCATGGCGCGCCGCGCCTCCGGTCCTGGAGTCGTGTCATGCGCATGAGAGAATCGATCTGCGCCATCTTCCGAGGCTTTGAGGATAGTGCCTCGCTGCGGGGCGCACCAGCCGGCAGGCCCGGGGCAAGCGGCGAATCATCCCTAATGTGACCGCCACGACCCTGCCGCGGCCGAAGGTGGGGCGCCCCGGGGACCGCGCTTAACGGCGCAGGTCGAGGGTGAAGGGGTAGTCGGGATTGATCTCGGCCGCCTGGAACGGGGCGCTCCCCGCCGTATGCCCCATGCGCTCGAAGCGCGCGAGCCGGCGCCCCTCCGCCTCGTAGGCATTGACCGGCGCGGTTTCGAGGTTGCGCCCCCCCGGGTGGCTCGCATGGTAGCGGCACCCGCCGAGTGACCGGCCCGTCCAGGAATCCATGATGTCGAAGGTCAGCGGCACTTGCGGCTGGATGGTTGGGTGCAGGCAGGAATACGGCAACCAGGCCCGGTAGCGCACTCCCGCAACCTCCTCACCCACGGTCCCGGTCGGCGCGAGCGGCAACGCGCGCCCGTTGCAGGTGACGACGTAGCGGTCGCCGGTTTGCCCACGCACACGTACTTGCACCCGGTCGAGGGAATCATCGACGTAGCGAGCGGTGCCGCCCGCCGTGCCTTCCTCGCCCAGCACGTGCCAGGGCTCGAGCGCCTGGCGCAGCTCAAGCTCGACCCCCGCCGCCTCGACCGAGCCGATGCGCGGGAAACGGAACTCGAAGTGCGGCACGAACCACTCGAGCTCAACCGGCAGCCCGGCCGCCTTGAGATCGCCGATGACCTTGGTGAAGTCCGCCCACAGGAAGTGGGGCAGCATGAAGCGGTCCTGCAGCGCCGTGCCCCAGCGCACGGGTGTCTCGCGGTAGGGGTTGTCCCAGAACATGGCGACGAAGGCGCGCATCAGGAGCTGCTGCACGAGGCTCATGCGCGCATGCGGCGGCATCTCGAAGGAACGGAACTCGATCAAGCCGAGGCGCCCCGTCGGCCCGTCGGGCGAATAGAGCTTGTCGATGCAGATCTCGGCCCGGTGCGTGTTGCCGGTCACGTCGACGAGCAAGTGGCGGAAGATGCGGTCGACGAGCCACGGCGGCACGGTGCCGCTATTGCGGTCGGGGATCTGCGCCAGCGCGATCTCGAGCTCGTAGACGCTCTCGTGGCGTGCCTCGTCGAGGCGCGGGGCCTGGCTCGTGGCGCCGATGAAAAGTCCGGAGAACAGGTAGGACAGCGAGGGATGATTGAGCCAATAGGTGACGATGCTCGCCAGCACGTCGGGGCGCCGCAGAAATGGGCTGTCTGCCGGCGTTAGGCCGCCCATGACGATGTGGTTGCCGCCGCCGGTGCCGGTCTGCCGCCCGTCGACCTGGAATTTCTCCGCGCCGAGCCGTGCGTTGCGCGCCTCCTCGTAGACGGCGGTGGTGATGCCGACCACGTCCTTCCAGCTCGCCGCTGGATGGATGTTGACCTCGATTACGCCGGGGTCAGGCGTGACCTTGATGACGTTGA
>CAXMLT010000406.1:0-1761 GCA_964194245.1 uncultured Hyphomicrobium sp. | reverse complement strand
CCAAGAAACCGACGCGATCTGTTGAATCGAAGGCCGAGCGAGTCGCCGCCGCCAAGACGCCGGTGAAGGCTGACGAACCAAGGGCGGAGCGCGTCACCAAGCAGGAGCGCGTGCTCACCCTGCTGAGCCAACCCGAGGGGGCCAGTATCGAAGAAATGATGCAGGCGACCGACTGGCAGCAGCACAGCGTGCGCGGGTTTCTAGCAGGCACGGTGAAAAGGAAGCTCGGCTTTTCGCTAACATCCTTGAAACCCAACGACGGCGCTCGCCGCTATCGCATCGAAACGCGGCGCGGTCGGTGACATGGAAAAACGGGCGATCGATATCGCAAAGGCGCTCGTGCGGCTCTCGGAGGTGATCATCTTCGAGCTGCGCGGCGAGTGGCGGCGGCTTCATCGCATGCCGCCGCCGATGCGGCTCTCCCGCGACCTCTTGATCCGAGGGATCACGTATAAGCTTCAGGAGCGGGCGTATGGCGGCCTCTCTAAGGCCGCCGCACGGACGCTGGAGCAAGCCGCCGCCGGTCCGCCGAGCCGCGGCGCGGCCAAACCCACGCCGCCGATCTCGCTGAAGCCAGGCACGCGGCTCGTGCGGGAGTGGCACGGGGTCACCCACACGGCCCTCATCCATGCCGATGGGATCGAGTGGCGCGGTCAGCGCTACCGTTCCCTCTCCGTGGTCGCGCGGGAGATCACCGGCGCCCGCTGGTCGGGCCCGCGGTTCTTCGGCCTCAGGCGGCAGCTGGATTCTCACTCAAGGGCGGGGGAGGGCGATGGCGAAGGCTGATTTCGCACGAACCTGGTCCACCATCCGCTGCGCGATCTACACCCGAAAATCGTCCGACGAGGGCCTCGAGCAGGAATTCAATTCTCTCGACGCCCAGCGGGAAGCGTGCGAGGCCTATATCGTGAGCCAGCGTCATGCCGGCTGGATCGCGCTTAGCGACATGTACGACGACGGAGGCCTGTCCGGCGGGACTATGGAGCGGCCTGCGCTCAAGCGGCTTCTGGAGGACATCCAGGCCAGGAAGGTTCAAATCGTCGTTGTCTACAAGGTCGACCGGCTGACCCGGTCGCTTGCCGATTTCGCCAAGATTGTCGACATCTTCGATGCGCACAACGCGTCGTTCGTGTCGGTGACGCAGCAGTTCAATACGACGACTTCCATGGGGCGCCTGACGCTCAATATGCTGCTGTCATTCGCCCAGTTCGAGCGCGAGATCGCCGGCGAGCGCATCCGCGACAAGATCGCGGCGTCGAAGAAGAAGGGCATGTGGATGGGCGGCAACGTGCCGCTTGGCTATGACGTCAAGGACCGCAAACTGATCGTCAATGAGCCTGAGGCCTCGACCGTCCGGTTGATCTTCCGGCGCTATGCGGAACTGGGCTCGGTCTCTTTGCTCAGGGCCGAACTGGATCGACTGGGTATGGTGAGCAAGCGCCGTGAAGGATCCGGCGGACGGTTGGCTGGCGGTCAGCGGCTCTCTCGCGGCGCCCTCTATCTGATGCTCCAGAACCGGCTCTATCGGGGCGACATTGTTCACCAAGGCACAGCCTACCCCGGCCAGCACGCGGCCATCCTCGATCCGGAGTTTTGGCAGATCGTACAGGACAAGCTTGCGGCCAATCGGCAGGAGCGTGCATTGGCGGTGGGCGCGGAGGCGCCGAGCCTGTTGGCCGGTTTGATCGTCGATGCCGACGGCAGTCGGATGACGCCGACCCACGCCACAAAGAAGGCCAAGCGATACCGCTACTACGTCTC
>CAXMLT010000405.1:0-1701 GCA_964194245.1 uncultured Hyphomicrobium sp. | reverse complement strand
GGCCGCCGCGCTCCTGTCTCCCGCTGGGATGCCTGGATGCCATCGATGCCTTCGATGCCGGGGGTCACGCGCGCCGATCTCTACGATTTCGCCCACAACATGCAGAACTCGGCCGTGCGTGCGGCGAACAGCGTTCCGCTAACGTCGTCGTTGGGGCGACTTGTCGACGCCGTCTCCAAGGTGGAGCCCGGCGCCTCGCTGACCTCCGCCATCGAGAAGGCAAGTGGCTGGATCCAGAAGATGCTGACGGCAGTGAAGGACGGACGGCCCCAAAGCTGACGTGTCCCTTTGATGTCAGGGCAGCGAAAGCCGACGGTCTGCGACCTACGTCATTTGCCGAACCCCGAGGTACGGCGCCACCTCGGTCAGACACGGAAGTTCTGGGCATGTCCGCTCAACGTCAACTTCACCATGGCCGCTAAGGTCCAAAGCCAGCCAATTGACGCCGTGCTCCGGTGGTCTCGGAGCCGTCGGTTGCGGCCTGTGGACAAAGTGGTTAGTTTGGGCTGAGAAGTGGCGGCTTGTGTCAGCGGCCTTTTCCCAGGCGGTTTCTCTGCGTCGGAGCCACGCGCAGGATCACACCCATCAAAAATCTCACAGGTGTCGCAGACGCTTCGTCTCAATTGCAGGTCTTGTTGGACGAACGTTTTTTAGGGCTTTCAAGTCGCCTATTAGATGTCCTGCCGGTCGGGGTCTACGTCTGCGATCAAACCGGCCTCATTGTCCGCTACAACCGCGCCGCCGCTGAACTCTGGGGTTGCGCGCCGCAACTCGGCGACCCGTCGGTTCGCTATTGCGGCTCCTATCGCCTGTACGGGCTAAACGGGAACCTCATACCTCATGCCAAATGTCCGATGGCTGACGTCCTCGCCACGGGCCACGGACTGCGTGACCAGGAGATCACGATCGAGCGCCCCGACGGCACGCGTATTGTAGCGCTGGTGAACATCGAGGCGATAAGAGACGACGCCGGCCGGGTTGTCGGCGCCGTGAATGTCTTCCGCGCAGGGCCCGAGCCGCGCCCCCTTCACATGAACGGAGGCGTGCAGACCGCCACCGAGCTGCTGCAGGCATTGCCGGCGGCGGTCTACACCACGGACGCGGTGGGCCGCATCACGTTCTACAATGAGGCCGCGGCCCAGCTTTGGGGATGCCGCCCGGAACTCGGCAAGAGCGAGTTCTGCGGCTCATGGAAACTCTATTGGCCCGATGGGACGCCCCTGCCGCATGACGAATGCCCGATGGCTCTGACGCTCAGGGAAAAGCGCCCCGTCAGAGGCATGGAGGCCATCGCCGAGCGGCCTGATGGCACACGCGTTCCGTTCATTCCCTATCCCACGCCGCTGTTCGATGCCGCGGGGACTCTCATCGGCGCGGTGAACGCGCTGGTTGACATCACCGAGCGCCATGAAGCCGAGAAGCAAATTCGTGAGAGCGAAATGCAGTATCGGCGCATTGCCGCAATCGTCGAGTCCTCCGACGACGCCATTCTAACAAAGGATCTGGACGCTATAATCACGAGCTGGAATAGCGGCGCACAGCGGCTCTTCGGCTATACGGCCGACGAAGTGATCGGCAAGCCGGTTACGATGCTGATCCCGGCCGATCGGCACGACGAGGAGCCGACCATCCTATCCCGCATTCGCAGCGGCGAGCGTGTCGACCACTACGAAACTGGCCTGCCCCTCATCACGATACCAG
>CAXMLT010000404.1:0-8728 GCA_964194245.1 uncultured Hyphomicrobium sp. | reverse complement strand
ATGATGGCCTCGATCTTCTTCATGACCCCTTGGTCCCTCTCCGAGTTTCTGTCGTTTTGCAAGGGCGGATTGTCCGAACGGGCAATGGGTTAGCATGGCCTATGCCAACTGCCGGTGCGAAATAATCAATCGAGAATCCAAGCTCTTGCCTCGAGCCTCACCGTCCGCCGCCGCCCTAACGCGTCTGCAACTGCTTAAGTTTCACGCATATTGCACAGAATCCAGGCGCATGGAATGCGCCGCTGCCCAATTCGCAGCCGGTGCTTAAGATTGGGGGATCGGATGACCGGGCTCGAGCTCTTGACCAACGCGGAGATGTCGCGCGCCGACCGCCTGGCGGTGGCGGCCGGCGTCCCCAGCCTGACCCTCATGGAGAACGCAGGGCGCGCGGTGGCCGATGAGGCGACGCTGATGGCGCCGGCGGGTGCCCGTGTCGCCGTCCTCTGCGGACCCGGCAACAACGGCGGCGACGGCTTTGTCGCCGCCCGCCACCTGCGCGACCGGGGTTACGAGGTCCGCCTTTCCCTGCTCGGCGACCGCGACGGCTTGAAGGGCGATGCAGCCACCATGGCGCAGCGCTACGCAGGTGCGGTCACGTCCGTCTCAGGCTCGGAACTGGAGGGGGCGCAGCTCATCGTGGATGCCCTGTTTGGCGCCGGTCTGACGCGTCCGCTCGAAGGCGCCGCCGCTGCCGCCGTCGAGGCGATGAACGCTTCGGGCTGTCCCATCCTCGCCGTTGACGTGCCGAGCGGGCTCGATGGCACGACGGGCGCCGCAACGGGGCCGGTCGTGCAGGCGCTCCGAACCGTCACCTTTTTCCGTCGCAAGCCAGGGCAACTGCTGCTGCCCGGACGCACGTACTGCGGTCCCGTGAGCGCCGCCGACATCGGCATCCCGGCCGCGGTGCTGGGAGAGATCGAGCCACGCACCTGGGCCGACGCTCCGCGGCTGTGGCTCTCTGTGTTTCCGCATCCGAAGATGGCCGGCCACAAGTACGACCGCGGCCACGTGCTCGTCGTTTCCGGTCCGCTCGCACATACGGGTGCCGCGCGCATGGGTGCCCGCGGCGCGCTGCGCATCGGTGCCGGCCTCGTCACCGTGGCGAGCCCACCGGACGCGCTCGCCGTCAACGCGGCGCACCTGACCGCGATCATGCTTCTGCCGTTCGAGGGCGGCCACGGCCTCACACAGATCCTTTCCGATAGACGCAAGAACGCTGTGCTGCTCGGCCCTGCGCTGGGGGTCGGTGCGGCGACGCGCGAACTCGTGGCCTCGGCGCTCAGCTCGGGCGCCGCGACGGTCCTCGACGCGGACGCACTCACGTCCTTCGCCGGCGAGGCGGCGGGGCTCGGCCGCGCCATTGCCGCCATCCCCTCCCGACCCGTGGTGCTTACTCCACACGAGGGCGAGTTCCACCGGCTATTCCCCGCGAACACCTCGGGCAGCAAGCTCGACCGCGCACGCGCCGCGGCACGCGAGATTGGCGCCGTCGTGGTGCTGAAAGGCGCCGATACGGTCATCGCGGCACCCGACGGCCGCGCCGCCATCAACGACAACTCGCCGCCCTGGCTCGCTACCGCTGGCGCTGGCGACGTGCTCGGCGGCTTCGTCGCCGGGCTGCTCGCGCAGGGGATGCCGCCGTTCGAGGCCGCGTGCGCCGCGGTCTGGCTGCACGGAGCGGCTGCAGCCGATTTCGGCCCTGGCCTCATCGCCGAGGACCTGCCCGAGCGCGTCCCGGCGGAGCTGGCAAAACTTCAGTTCGGGCGCGTGGGGAATGCGTAGAACGGGCTTCCGACCGGGATCGATTGGGCGCCACAATCGGCGCTTAATGCCCTATGCTGGATTCGGGGACGAACGAGGGGCTTGCGGTGCTTCGGCGTGACGCGGGAGAGAGGATGATGCTGCGACGGCTTACCCTTGCCGCGCTGCTGCTTGCTGCCGGCGCCGGTGGCGCTCCGGCAGCCGAAGAGGACCTGTCGCCCAAGGCCCAGGACGCAGCCGCAGCCCTCGTGCGCGGCGACACCGGCCAAGCCGTCGCCGACTACACCGAAGCCCTGAAAGACACCACGCTCGCCAACGACCGGCGCGCGACCATCCTCAACGACCGCGCCGTCGCCTACGCGCGCCTGGGGCAGCCCAAGCTCGCCATCGACGACTTCAATCGCGCCGCACAGCTCTTTCCCGAGTATGCGGCGATCTACAACAACCGCGGCAGCCTGCTGTTGGCGTTGGGCTATCCCGACGAGGCCATCAAGGATTTCAACCGCGCGATCCTCCTTGCGCCGGGGTATGCCGCCGCGCTCGGCAACCGGGCCGGCGCCTATTCGCAGGTCGGTCATCCCGACCAAGCGATCGGCGATTACACTCGCGCGATTAAGCTGATGCCGCAGTCGGCCGCCCCGCTCGCCGGGCGCGGGCGCGTCTATCTCGTCGTCGGCCGGCCGCATGCCGCCATCCGCGACTTCACGCGCGCGGTGACCGCCGACCCACGCTTCGCAGCCGGCTACCGCTCCAGGGCGGAAGCCAAGCTCGACATCGGCCGCAGCCAGGATGCGATCGAGGATCTGTCGCGCGCCATCGCCTTCGACGTCAGCAACGCCGAGCTCTACCTCCTGCGGGGGCAGGCCTATCTCGCGAGCGCCAACATCGAGGCCGCGCTCAAGGACTTCTCCCACGTCATCGAGCTCGATCCGAAGTCGGCCCGCGGATACGCTGCGCGCGGGCTCGCCTACGGCATGTCGCAAGCCTACGAGCCGGCCTTCGCCGACTTGAACCGCGCGATCGAGCTCGACCCGCGCTCGGCGCTGGCGTTCGCCTACCGTGCCGTCGTCTACAAGCAGAGCGGGCAGCCCGATATCGGCCTCAAGGATGCGGAGACCGCCTTGAAGCTCGAGCCGGACGGCGCCGAGGCGCTGTGGGCGAACGGCGAGCTGGAGGAGGCGCAGAGCCACAGCGACCGTGCCGTTGCCGACTACAAACGCGCTCTCGCGGTGAAGCCTGGTCTCAAGCAGGCATCAGCCGGTCTGCAACGCCTCGGCGCTGACCTCGGCGACGAGGAGGACCGCGAGGTGCCCGGCCTCGGCATCGACAAATGGAAGGTCGTGCAGCAAGGGTCGCAGTTCTTCGCGGTGAGCGACCTGTACAAGAAGCTGCGCATCCCGCTGGAGATGGCGGGCGAAGGCAAGCCGCAGTTGCTCGAATGGGAGATCAAGCCGGCGCCTCTCCTCGGCATCGCGACGTTGCGCTTCAAGGGCGGCGTGACGCCCGGCCCGCAGGGACCCGAGGAGGTCGAGCAGGTGGCAATCCTCGACCTCGACGCCAACAGCGTGATTGCGATCGAGCCCCATCGGGAGGGCACGAAGGTCGCCAACTGGACCTGGCAGGACGACCGCGTCGTGGTGGCGAGCGTCGACGGTGCGACGGACGAGTTCATCCTGCGCGCGGCGCGGCCCGTCGCCGCAAACAACCAGCGCTACGCCCCGACCGACGGCGCCTGGTCGCCGTTCGGCCAGCTCGATTCATCGCAATACGATCGCGGCGAGCACCGGCGCCGGCCGCGCACGATCTTCCAATTGCTGTTCGGCAACTGAGCTTCTCCTTCGCTGACGGGATTGCGAGTTGCGGCTGCCGCCTGCGCGTGGGAAGCTGCGCGGGCGCGGATTTCGTTGAAATGGTCCCGCGCCATTAAGCTTTCGGCATGCGCCGGACGATAAGCTTGCTCAAGCAGACAGCGTGCACGGGGAGTGAATTTCATGCGTTGGGTCGGTGGTGTCGCCGCTGCGATCTGCGCCACCCTTTTCGTCTCCGCGGCCTCGGCTGAGCAGCCGGTCATGGTCGCCGCGGCAGAGCCGAGCAGCATAGCGGTCGAGCCGCAGCCGCAAGCTACCGCAAACCAGGCTTCCGACAAGGCGCTTCCCCCAGCTGCAGTCGTCGCCGCAGTGACGCCCGCGGAAGCAGCGAGCGCCCCGCCGCTCGATCCGCCCAAGCCGACGTTGTTCGCCGACATCGATCTTGCTACCCAGACCATGACCGTCTCCGACCAATCGGGCGTTCGTTATCGCTGGCCGATCTCGTCGGCGCGCGCGGGCTACGAGACGCCCGTCGGCAAGTTCGCGGTGAGCTGGACCTCGCGCATGCACTATTCGCGGCAGTACGACTGGGCACCCATGCCGTACGCCGTGTTCTTCAAGGAGGGCGTCGCCGTGCACGCGACTAACGCCGTTGGCAATCTCGGGCGCCCCGCCTCGCACGGCTGTGTGCGGCTCGCGCTCAACAACGCGCGCACCTTCTACGACCTCGTCGGCAAGCACGGCATGGCGCTGACGCAGATCACCGTGCACGGCAAGCCGCCGTATTCGCCCATGGTGGCGCAGCGGCGCTATCGGGAGCAGACGGTCGGGCCGTTCGGCGGGTTCTTTGCCTATCAGCAGCCGGCCTACCAGCCGCGTGCGCGCCCGCGCGGGCGCCAGATCTACGGCGGCAACTGGTAGGGCTCGGGCTAGAACGGGTTCCAGGTCGGGCGCGGCGTGAAGCGGATGTAGCCGAGGTTTGCGCCGATGCGGAAGCCGAGCCCGGAGCGGATGGGCGCCATGAGGACTGGGCCGCCCTTCAGGAAGGTGATGCCGACGCCGCCGACGAAATAAGCCGAGCCATCGATGCCGGTGAACTCCCGGATCAAGTCGTTCGGGTCGCGCAGATTGTAGATCAGGAACATTGTGCGCGAGCCCGACGCGCCGAAGTCGGTGCCGATCGACGGCCCGTGCCAATAGACCTTCGCGGTTCCGCCCGAGCGCAGATAGAGCGTGCCGCTGCCGTAACGCACGCCGGCGAGGAAGGCTCCGCCGCCCTCGGTGCCGAGCACGTAGCCGTCCGGGCGCCCCGACTTGTGGAACGCATACTCGATGACGCTGCCGAGGCTCGTCGAAATGGTGCCGAAGAAGCCTTGCGTGACCTCGTGAATCTCGTCGATCGTGTAGCCCTGCTCGGCCGTCTCCGGTGGTAGCGGCGGCGGGGAGTAGGTGGGCTCAGGCGGCGGCGGAGGCACCGGGAGCGCCGCCATCGGCGTCTCGGGCTGCGGCTTGGTTTTGGTGTCCCACTTGCCCGGCTTCGAGCTGGGCGTCGGCGCGTGACCCGGTGGAAGATTGGCGACCTGCTGCTCGGGGCTCTTCGGCGCGGGGGCCTTTGCCGGCGCAGCTTCCTTGGCGGCTTGAGCGGGAGCGGGCGGCTCGTCACCGATCTCGGTGTCGATCTTGGAGATCATGTAGGCGGATTTCGCCTGCATCAGCGCGAGCAGCTGCAGCCCCGCCGCCTGAAGCTCGGCGAGCTTGGCGCAGTCGGGTTGCTTATCGGTCGGCGGCCGGCCGAGCATGTCGATCTTGGTGATCAGCTCCTCGGCGTCGGAGTCGAACTTCTCCGCGCGCGCATCGCGTACGGTGTCGAGGCCCTTCTCCTCGTAGTCGTCGCCCCAGCCCTTGGCGTTCTTGAGCTCCTTCAGCTTGTCGCGCAGCTTGGGCAGCGCTTCGCCGTTGAAGGTGCGCAGCTGCGCCCCCGATTTGTCGACGGCGGCAGCAAAGTCGTCGGCCGTGCAGGTAGCGGCTGCAGCAGGAACCGGCCTGCCGCCCGCGAGCAAAAGCGCGAGCAGAATGCCCGGAAGGCTTTGCAGGGAAGATCGACGCATAGAAGCGGCCTTTGCAACTCGTGCGAACCGGGAGCGCGTTATGACAAGCTCGCGAACCCGGTTAAAAGGCCGTCCGCCGTCACTGCCCCGAGATCGTCTTGATCACACTGGTTATCGGGCGATCCGACAAGGCCGTCGGCAAGCCCTTCATGTCAGACTCGATCTTGGCATCGTACTCGGGCAGCGTCTGCACCGGCGCCTTCGCCGTGAGCTGCACGATCTTGTAACCCTTCGCCTTCAGCTCCTTCAGCAGGTCGGGCATCGCCGCTGCCGTGTGCGGCTGGATGTCGTGCATCAGGATGATGCCCTTGCCCCGCTTCTCGAGCAGCGCCATCACGTGCTTCACCAGCGCAGGCGCCGCGGGACCCTTGAAATCGAAGCTGTCGATGTCGGTTGAGAATACGGCAATGTTGCGGTCGGCGAGATACTTCAGGGTCTCTGGTGAATCGCGCAGGAAGGGGAAGCGGAAGAAGGGCGCCGTCGGACCGCCGACCGCGCGGTGAATGATGCTGAAGGAGCGCTCGATCTCGTCCTTGGCCTCGTCGAACTTCATCTTTGACAGATCTTTGTGGTTGACGGTGTGCCCCCCGATGGTGTGGCCGGCCTTGGCGACGTCGCGCAGGATTTCGGGGTAGCCGCCGGCGACTTTGCCGACGGAGAAGAAGGTGGCCTTCGTGCATTGCGCCTCGAGCGCCGCGAGGATCGCAGTGGTGCGGTTCGGCAGCGGGCCGTCGTCGAACGTCAGCACCACTTCCTTGGGCTGCAGGAAGTCGTAATTCTTGTAGTGCTGGAAGCCGAATCCGGGGCCGCCAGTGGTGTCGATCTCGACGACGCGCGACACGCCGAGCGGATCGGGATTGCCGGGGCACTCCTTGGCTTTGGCGGCGGGCGCTGCGGGGCCCATTGCTTGGGGAGCCTGCGGCGCTTGGGCTTGCGGCGCTTGGGCTTGCGGTGCCTGGGCTTGTGGTGCCTGCGGCGGCTGGGCCTGTGCCTGCACCTGCGGCGGGGGTTGCGGCTTAGCTGCATCGGCGGCAAGCGCCGCGTTGAAAGCGAGCGCGCTGCAGATGAGCGTCGCGGTCGTCAGAAGCGTTGCTTTACTGGCGCGCATGGTGGACCTCCCGGAGGCTGCCGAGGCGAGCTTATTGCTTGATTCTTCGACATTGTGCCGAGATTTGCGCCCATCGCGCAACAACAATTGCCTCTTTGCGGCGCAACTTTCGCGGCGGGTGTGGCACGCGTGGGTTCGCCTTAATTGACCGGCGTTTGCTTTGTGCGGACCTTGGCGCGGAACCGCTCGCTATCGACGATGACGCGCGTGTGACGCCCCTTGCCGACCACGCCGGCATCGTCGCGCGCCTCGAGCCGAAATGCGAGCGTGCGCCCGCTGACCTCGGTCAGCTCGGCGGTCGCCGTCACCGTCATGCCGACGGGCGTCGGCGCCGAGTGCTCGACCTCGATGCGCACGCCCAGGCTCTCGTGCCCGGCCGGCAGCGCACTCTCGACGCAGTCGACGGCCGCCGCCTCCATTAGCGCGAGCATGATCGGTGTCGCCAGCACGGGCGCGCGACCGCTACCGACGTGAGCCGCAATGTGCTCCGAGCCGACCACGAGGGTCGCGCTGCCGGTTCTGCCCGGCTGCAATTGCGAAAGGTCGAGCTCGGGGCCGGCAGGCATTGTCACGCGCTTGGGTTCGGGAGATTGCGCAGCAAGACGCGATGGCTTGCCGCAACGCCTTGTGACGGAATTGAGAAATAAAGCGATCGGGCCGTCAGACCGGTCTGTCGGCGATCTTCTCCAGCGCGTCAAGATCCTTGAGGCGCAGGCCCTTCTCGCATGGCTCGATCAGTCCGCGGGCGTCCATATCGGCGAGCTGCGCTGCGAGCTGATCGACGCTCATGTTCAGGTAGCCGGCGACGACGCCGCACTTCAGCGAGTCGGTGATCAGCGTCGGCTCGCGACCTTCATACTCGTTGTAGTGCGAGAGGGTGACGAACAGGGCGGCCACGCGCTCGAGCGCGCTTGGTCCGCTGCGCTGGAGCGACTCTTTGAGGAACATGACCTCGCGCTCGATGGCGGCGGTGAGGCGGGCGCGCGAGCGGGCGTTGCGCTCAGCCGAAGGATCGAGCGACGTGCGCGACAGGCAGATGAGCAAGGTTTCCATGGCGGCCTGCGCTCCCGACACATGGCTATCGAGATAGCCGAGGCCGACGAGGTCGCCGGGGAAGGCGAACTCGAAGATGTCCTGGGTGCCGTCGGGGCGGCTCTTGAAAAGACAGAGCGCGCCACTCTCGACCCGATAGATGTGGCTGCGGGCGTCACCCTCGCGGAACAGCGTTTCGCCGGCGCGCAGCGTGCGCACGTCGCAATCCACAACGGTGGCGGAGGACTCTTCGGTCCGCCCGGAAATGGCGCTTTTGGGCTCGACGAGTGTAAGCACTGGTGCACCGGGGGGTACGCGAACGCTGTACGCTGACAATATGTGGCTACATTACAACGATCAAGAGGTTTTTGTAGGCAAATGAAATTCGGCCTCGACAAACGTAATGTCGCCGTCTTTGCGCTAGGGCGCGTATCGTGCGGCCGAACGCAGATACGGCAGGTGCCCCAATGGCGCCCCAATGGCGCGCCGCCGACCCCTAACCCGGAAACCGAATCCCAAAATCGCGCAGAGCGCCGTTCAGTGCGGCAGCTTGCAGCCATAGGACGTCGCCGCGCACTCCGTGCCGAACGTGCCGGCGGCCGTGCAGGAGACCAACTTGGCCTCGCCCTGCACCGTGTAACCGCGGTTCTCCGCGAGATTGATGGCGCCCTGTGTGGCCATCAGCGTCGCGAGGCTGGTGGTAATTCCGCTTCCGACGGCTCTGAAGTGGCGGCAGTCCTTTGCGTCGGCGGCAAAGGAAGCCGACGGCACCAGCGCGGCGAGGCCAACGGCGATTGCCAGCACGCGGGATTTCAACGAAATCGACATCGCATCCTCCTGGAGGGCAGTCTTTATAAGGAGCGCCCAAGCTGCCTCCGGCGCCGGGGTAGTGTCCGGGCACGTGGTGTAAT
>CAXMLT010000403.1:0-4662 GCA_964194245.1 uncultured Hyphomicrobium sp. | reverse complement strand
ACATCTCCTTCGACGCCTTCGAGGTGCCCGCGGGCCAGCTTCTGGGCGGCGTCGAGGGCCAGGGCTTCAAGCAGCTCATGAATACGTTCGAGGCAGCGCGCATCCAGACTGCGGCGCGTGCCGTCGGCGTCGCCCAATGTGCCATGGACCTCGCGCTCAAATACGCGCTGGACCGCAACCAGTTCGGCAAGCCGATCTATGCCTTCCCGCGCGTGTCCAACAAGATCGTGATGATGGCGGTGGAGACCATGGTCGCGCGCCAGCTCACCTATTTTGCCGCGCGCGAGAAGGACCAGGGACGCCGCTGCGATCTGGAAGCCGGCATGGCCAAGCTTCTCGGGGCACGCGTCGCCTGGGCGAATGCGGACAACGCGTTGCAGATCCACGGCGGCAACGGCTTCGCGCTCGAGTATCCAATCAGCCGGGTGCTATGCGACTCGCGCATTCTCAATATCTTCGAGGGCGCGGCCGAGATACAGGCGCAGGTGATCACGCGCCGCCTGCTCGAAGGCGCTAACTGACGGAAGCTACTTCGCTGCGGCCTTCTTGCGGCTCGCTCCGGCCAGGAGGTCGGCTGCCGCGTCGGAATCTTTCTCCTCCGTCAGGTTGAAGGCGTAGGTCGCGTCCGCACCCCGTCCGAGCAGCGGATTCTTCGCGAGGCCGGCGATTTCCTTGTTGCTGAGGCCGTGCTTGGCGAGGAGGCGCCCGAACGGCGTCTCCTCGGGGTCGATCAGCTCGCCTTTCGCGTGATCGGAGAAGAAGCGGATGTACTCGGCCATCGCCTCGAGCGGCCCGGCCGAGCAGTGCACGCCGTTGTTGGCGGTGCTCACATCGCGCAGGCCGAGCTCCGACTTCCGGTCGAGCAACGTCCGGCGGATGGAGCCCGGCGCGGCGCGCGTCGGGTCAGTCGCCCCAGTCACCCCATTGCGCAGCACGGCCCAATCGGTATCAGTCGAGCACTCGAACACGACGATCGCGCGCCCGGGCTGCGTGTAGTGCAAAAGCTGCTGCGGATGGAATGGGTTGAGAACGATGACCTTCTCACCACCGACGTTGAAGACGCCGTAATACTTTCCGCTCGCGACCTTCTTGGTGCCGAGCGTGTCGGCGAGGATGTTGAGCGCAAAGGCCGAAACATCCGGATATTTCCCGAGGAACTGGTGCGCGCCAAGCACTTGGCCGACCCCCGGGCACTCCGCCATGAGCTTCTTCTTTGTCGGCTGCGAAAGAGCCGCCTCCCCCAGGCGCGAGGCCCGGTTGATTACGCCGTAGTGGGCTTCCATGATGCGATACTGGCCGAGATAGGGGCCGTTCAAGAGGCGCATCGCTCCGGTCTTGACGCCGTTGGCGCGCAGCTTCGACAGCACGAGCTCGAGCACGCCCTCGACGTTCACGCCGTCCTCGAGAGCCAGGGCCTCCGGCTTGAGGAAGAGAACGAAGTGGTTTCGCGCAGCGGGCTGGCTTTGCCCGAGCGGGCGAATCCATCGCTCGCTGGGTTCCTCCGCCGCCGCGACGGCGGGGAGCGCCTTCAGAATCTTGGACGCTAGGTCCATCTGGTTTCCTCGTTGCGAGTGCTTCCGCAATGAAAGTCATAGAGCGCGCTGGCGCGGGCCCGGTCGATGGAGCGGCCGCCCTCGCGCTCAAGCCATCGCACCGCCTCACGCAGCAGATGCCCGTTGCGCCGGGAGGTGACGCCGGGCGGACCAATATCCTGCCCGAAGTCGGTGACAAATACGTCGTAGCCGTCGGTTTTCAACGCATGAAATGGCGAGAGGGGGCAGAAACCCTTCTTGGACAGGATGGCCGCGAACCGGATCACCTGGTCGGCGAGCCGCTTGCGCTCCGCCGGTCGGCTGCGCAGGTGGTCGGATAGCTCGAGGGGCACGGATTGCTCGACGAAGAGCGCTCGTCCCGCGTGGTAGAGCTTGGAGGTGTGGACGCCCTCGCGCTCCAGCAGCCGGCGGCGGCGGACCCACTCCTCGGCCATTTCGGTGAGGGATCTGGCAATCGAGAACGCGACGACCGCCTTCAGCACCACTTCATGCGTCGCTTCGGGAAGCAAGACCCGGAAGCGGTAGGTGTAGCAGTCGCCAGCGCAGGTCCAAGCCTCGACCTCCTCGAGCACGGCATCGGGGCTATCCACGTCGACGATGGCGAGGCGGCGCAGCGCCTCGCCCGCCGAACGCGTCTTGGCGATGCTGCACAGCTCTTTCTCGAGGGTCCATTGCGTGGCCATCGCCGTCGCATCCGCTGAGGAAGGTCGGTATGCGTTATCACGGAGCCTTGTCCTCGTTCAACTCGGCACGAGGAAAGAGGCTCCGGCAGAAAGCCGAGCCGCCGGAACGGTTGCCTTCCGGCGGCTCGTTTCGTTTCTCGCCACCGGGCTTACTTGCTCGCCTGCTGCGGCAGCGTATTGAAGCGCGCCTTCTGCTCGTCCGACAGCGAGTCGTAGAAGCCGAGCAGCGCCGGACGCACGTCGTTCATCGCCTGCTTGGTGGCCGAGAGCCGCTTGCTCATGGCGTCGAGGCGCGCGGCCGTGCTTTCCGGCGTGCCCGATGGGCAAGCAGCTTTCAGGAGCTGGGACGCCCGGCTCGAAGCGCTCTTCAGGTCATCGAGCGCGAGCTGCTGTTTCTCGTCGGGCTTTATCGCCATGGCGATCTGCTGGGCGGGCACATCAGTGAACTGCTCGTCCTTGTCGCCGCACAGGTCCGCATCGCTCTTCTGGCCCTCGGACATGCTGTCAAGCCGCTGCTTCTGCTCGGACGACAGGCCGTCGGTAAAGGCGGTCAGCGGCTGCTTTACGGTGGCGAGAGCTTCCGTCATGCCGGTCAAGCGTTTCTGCAGCTCGTCGAGCCGGCCCACGGGGGTGAGCGCGGGATCGTTGGAGCACGACGCCTTGAGGATGGCTTCGGCCTTGGAGGACGCCGCGGATAGCGCTTCGAACGACGCCATCTGCTGCTTATCCGGCTTCACGGTATCCTCGATCTTGCTCAACGGGAGCGAGCCGACTCCAGGGGCGAAGCCGCTGCACGCGGACGCCTCCGTCATGCTGGCCGGTGGCTCTTGGGTGATGATCTCCGGGCCGCCGCTGTAGATCTCCTCATGCGTTTCGCGCGCGACCTGATAGTTCGTGCCGCTCGGGGAGTAGGCGTAGGCGCCGTAGCTGTTGTCCGGCCACGCGTAGGTGCCGTAGGGCCAGAACAGGCTGCTCATAATGAAGCCGGAGCCGTAGCCCCAGAACGCGGGCGCTCCCGCGTTGGGCCACCAGGCCCAGGAGAACATGTCGCCCCAAGCGAAGGGCCAGAACACGCCGCCGGCCCAGCCGAAATGGCAGTTGGGGCAGTTCCAGTCGTGGCCGCCCCAGCGGTTGTTCCAGAAGGCGTTGTGGTTCCAGTGGTCCCAATGCCCGTTGTCGACGGGGTGATTGAAGTCGTGATGGTCGGCGACATCACGGCGTGCATCGTCGTCGCGGGCATCCTCGTGACGCTCGGCGTCGTGATGCTCCTCATGACGCTCGGCGTTGTGATGCTCTTCTTCGCGGGGACGCGATTCCTCGCGTGGGCGCTCTTCACGTGAGCGCTCCTCGCCGCCTCTGAACTCTTCGCGGCCGCGGAACTCGCGCTCGCCGCCGCCCCGCGCGAACGCGTCGGGGACTGAGCACAACGTGCCGATGGAAACGGCTGCCATAAGCGCAACTGTGGAACTACGAAGCATGATTGCCCTCTTTGAGCGCCCCAACCCTGAACGCGCCTGCCCGTGGATTCGGGTGGTCGCTAAGGGCGCGAGATGCGCGGACGATAAGCGCGCTTCAAGCTGGGCGCCCGCCCATCCTCAAATGAGGGGTAAGAAACGGTTGGCGGCTGCGGGCAGGTTCGATGCATTCTGCCAACCCGCTGGCGATAAACCTTTCGGCTTCCTCAACGCGAGCCAATGGTGGTGCCAAATCCGCGCCAATCGCGGCTGTTTGCGAGCCATGCAAGCGGGCTCTTGCCACTGCTGCGCTGCGGTGCCATCACGGCAGCACATGGAGCGAGCTTCGACCACATCCGTCGCGCCCCGCGTCGTCTCGCTGATCGCGAGCGCGACCGAGATCGTGCACGCCTTGGGACGCGGGTCGGCGCAGATCGCGCGCTCGCACGAGTGCGACTGGCCGGCGGACGTGCTCGCGCTGCCGGGGCTGACGCGCCCAAAGTTCAAGGTGGAAGGTTCGAGCCGCGCCATCGACCAGGCCGTGCGCGCACTCGTCGAGCAAGGCCTTGCCGTCTACGAGGTCGACGCGGAGGCTTTGCAGGCGCTCGAGCCCGACGTGATCCTCACCCAGGACCAGTGCGAGGTCTGCGCGGTCTCGCTCGCGGATGTGGAGCGCGCGGTGTGCGCGTGGGTCGGCAGTGCGCCGACGGTCGTGTCGCTGCGCCCGCATACGATGGCCGACATCTATTCCGACATCCGCCGCGTCGCGAGGGCACTGACGTGCACCCCCGAGGGGGAGAGCCTCATCTCAGACATGCAGGCCCGAATCGCCAAGGTGACGGCGAAGGTCGCGGGGCGCGACGAGCCCTGCCTCGCCTTCATCGAATGGATCGACCCGCCCATGTCCGGCGGCCACTGGATGCCGGAGCTGATCGATGCGGCGGGGGGGGTCAACCCTGTCTCTTATACACA
>CAXMLT010000402.1:0-5694 GCA_964194245.1 uncultured Hyphomicrobium sp. | reverse complement strand
GCGAGCAGCAGATGCTCGCGATCGCGCGCGCGTTGATGAGCCGGCCCAAACTGTTGCTTCTCGATGAGCCGTCGCTAGGGCTCGCCCCGCTCATCGTCAAGCAGATCTTCAAGGTCATCGCCGACCTCAACGCGCGCGAGGGCCTGACCGTATTCCTCGTCGAGCAGAACGCCTTCCACGCGCTGCGGCTCGCGCACCGCGCCTACGTGATGGTCAACGGCGTCATCACGCTCTCGGGGACGGGCCAGGAGCTGCTGGAGAGCCCCGAGGTGCGGGCAGCCTACCTGGAAGGTGGCCGCCACTAACGGAGAGGACGATGACGATCTACGAAACCGGCGACAACGGCCTCTGGATCTTCCTGCTGTTGACGGTGCTTGTCGGTGGCTCGGCCGCGATTGCGACCGGAGCTTCCATCGCTTCGACCTGGCGGCCGCCGTGGCAGATCTTCGGCGCGGCCTTCCTGCTCGCGTGCGCCGTGCGCTTCCTCCACTACGCGCTGTTCGCCGAGCCGCTGCTGTCTCTCTCGAATTTTCTCATCGACTACGCGGTATTGGTGCTCGCGGCCGGGCTCGGCTACCGGCGCACGCGCATGCGTCAGATGGTCGAGCAGTACCCATGGGCCTACGAAAGCGTCGGCCCGCTCTGGTGGCGGGCCAAGAGCGGCTAGGATCGCTTGCGCGCGGGCTGAATTTCAGCGCATTAGAGGGACCGGACGCGTGCTGTTTCAGCGCCGCCGATCGCGCACGCCGACCAACGAGGGATACGAATGAAACGAGCGTTATGGGCAGCAATCGCATTCGCGGCAGTGCTCGGGCTTGCCGGATGTGGCGACAACGGCCCGCCCAAATTGAAGATCGGCGTCGCCGGCCCGACGACGGGATCGGACGCGGCCTTCGGCATCCAGATCAAGAACGGCGCCGAGCAGGCCGCCGCCGACATCAACGCCGCCGGCGGCATCAAGGGCCAGCAGATCGAGCTCGTGGCCGGCGATGATGCCGGCGAGCCGCGCCAGGGCGTGTCGGTCGCCAACAACCTCCTCGGCGAGGGCGTGCATTTCGTCATCGGGCACTTCAACTCCGGCGTCACCATTCCCGCATCCGAGGTCTATGCCGAGAACGGCATTCTGATGATCACGCCGGGTTCCACGAACCCCATGGTGACGGACCGCAACCTTGCCACCATCTTCCGCACCTGCGGGCGCGATGACCAGCAGGGCGCCATTGCCGGCGCCTACATCGCCAAGAACTTCGCCGGCAAGAAGATCGCGATCGCGCACGACAAGACGCCCTACGGCAAAGGGCTCGCCGACGAGACGAAGAAGGCGCTCAACAATCTCGGCGTCACGGAAGTGCTCTACGAAGGCGTGGCCGCGGGCGAAAAGGACTTCTCCGCGCTCGTCTCCAAGGCGAAGAACGCCGGCGCCGATCTCTTCTACTGGGGCGGCGTGCACACAGCGGGCGGCCTCATCCTGCGCCAGATGCGCGACCAGGGCGTCAACGCGGTGTTCATGTCGGGCGACGGCATCGCCAGCGACGAGTTCGCGGCCATTGCCGGGCCCGGCGCCGAAGGCGTGCTGATGACGTTCGCGCCCGATCCGCAGAAGCGCGCCGAGGCAAAGCCCATCGTCGATAAGTTCCTTGCCCGCAACTACAAGCCCGAGGCCTATACGCTCTACAGCTATGCCACGATGCAGGTCTTGAAGCAGGCAATCGAGGGGGCGAACTCGGTCGAGCCCAAGGCGGTCGCCGACTACATGCACTCAGGCGTCGTCTTCCACACCATCGTCGGCGACATCGCCTTCGACAAGAAAGGCGACCTGACCAACATCCCCTACGTGATCTACACGTGGAAGACGCAGCCTGACGGCCACATCACCTACGTGCAGAACGACTGACCCTAAGTGCAGGTCTGATGCCCGCATGGTCTGGCCGCGTATCTTTCTGCTGGTGTGCCTCATGGCGGCCGGACCCGCGTGTCCCGTCCGGGCCGACGTGCTCGTCGGCGTCGCCGTGCCGGCGCGCGGAGCCGAGGCGGCAGTCGGAGCCGACATCGTGCGGGCCGCGAGGCTCGCCGCCGAGCGCTTCAACGCCGACGGCGGAATTGCCGGCCAACACATCAGCATTATAGAGGCCGACGACGGCTGCGCTTCCAAGTCCGCCGAGGACGCCGCCCGCTCGCTCATCGATCGTCACGTCGTGGTGGTGATCGGTCATCCGTGTGCGAGCGCGGCCATCGCGGCCGCGCGCCTCTACGCGCAAGCCGGTGTGCCATTCATCGCGCCGGCGACGCGACACCCGGCACTCACCGAACCGCGCGCCGGCCTTACGGTGTTCCGGCTCGCCGGGCGCGACGGGCATCAGGGCACGATTGCCGGGACGTATCTGGCGCGAGAGTTCGCGGGCAAACCTGTCGCGGTCGTCTACGGGGGGAGCACCTATTCGAAGGACGTAGCGGCAGAGGCGGCAGCGGCGCTCAAGGCCGCGGGGCACGCAAACGTGCTAAGCGGCGCCATCGCCGGGGGGCAGAAGGAATATGGACCTCTCATCGCGAAGATGGCGACGGCGAAAGCGGAGGCCGTCTTTTTCGCGGGCTACCCCCTCGAGGCCGGACTGCTGTTGCGCCAGATGCGCGCCGCGGGACTGAGGGTGACGTTTCTCGGCATCGATGCGATGGCAGCCGAGCAGTTCGCACAGACGGCGCGCGAGGACGCGGAAGGCGCCGGGGCGCTGCTGCCCTATGACCCGACGCGGACGCTTGCCGCCGAGACACTGCGCAAGACATTTCCGGGGCAGGAGCGGAGCGGAGCCTTCGTCCTCGCCTACGCGGCGATGGAGGCTTGGCGCGAGGCCGCGATCGCGGCGGCATCAATGGCCGGAGACGCTGTCGCCAAGGCGCTGCAGACGCGCGGCTTCAATACGGTTGTGGGGCGCGTGACGTTCGACGAGAAGGGTAACGCGGAGCTGCCCGCCTACGATGTCGTCTGGTGGACGGACGGCTGGCGCGTGCGGCGCTAGGTGCGCGCAGCACAGCGGCCAGCGACCTCGGTCGCAGCCGCTATGCGTAGGAAAAATCGCATCGGGGAGATTAGGACGGCTTGTGTTCTAAGGCCGCGTCTCAGTCGCGACCCTGGGAAGCCGCCATGCACTCGTGCATCAGCCGCTTCTCGATGAGCACAAGATCGTCCGGCACTTTCTGTCCCGCTTGACGAAACTTCCGGATCTTGGCCTGCACCTTGGCGTAGCCCTCGCGGGGGTCGTCGGTTTGATCTAGCTCAGTGTTGAGCGCAGCAATCTCGGCTTGCATTTGATGTGGCATAACTTGCCTGGCCCTCTGGTTTCCTCGTGTTGTCCCTCTTGCCGCTGGATACTCGGGCGGCGCAGTGCCACTGTTATAAGACTCCAATGGCTACCCCTAAGTAACTTTTCGTGTCCCAAGTAAACTTGCAAGACTTCATACTCAATTTCACCGCGGCCGTGACAATGTGTCCACAGTCTTGGCCTCGGCGAGGGGCGTCATCAACCAGCCAATTGTGGCCTGATCTGGGCTTTGAAAAGGATATATTGCTGCGACGCGAAGGCTATTTGTGTGCGTTGCAACAACGCCACAAGTCGGTGGCTTCGCGGACGATTGGCCTGTGTTGCATGTCGAAGCGCGCCGCAACGCGGTGGAAGGTTGTCGGGGTTAGGCTGCCCGGAAAGGGGCCCGAGCCTGTGCAGTGCCGCCACCGCACCGCCGGAAATCTCGCCGGCCCACTTGCGACCGCAGCATCTACCGGAAAGTGCATGACCGGCACCCGCAATCTGATCTCCGACGTCGCCGGTGTCCGCGTCGGCAATGCCCATGACGAGCGGCTCGGCTCGGGCGTGACGGTGCTGCTCGCCGACCGGCCACTCATTGCGGCGGTCGACGTACGCGGCGGCGGTCCCGGCACACGCGAGACCGACGCCGTCAGTCTCGCCGGCATGGTCGATGAGGTGCATGCCATCGTGCTTTCGGGCGGCTCCGCCTTCGGGCTGTCGGCGGCAACCGGGGTGCAGAGCTGGCTCGCCGAGCGCGGGGTCGGCTTTGCCATCCGCTCCGCGCGCGTGCCGCTGGTGCCGCAGGCGGCTCTGTTCGACCTCCTCAACGGAGGCAATAAGGCCTGGGGTTCGAGCCCGCCCTACGAGGGGTTGGGCCGGATGGCTTGCGAAACCGCCAGCGTGGACTTCGCCCTCGGCAGCGCCGGCGCGGGCTTTGGCGCCACCACGGCGCGCACGCGCGGCGGCCTCGGCAGTGCCTCGCAGGTGCTGGACCATGGTCTCATGGTTGGGGCCCTGGCAGCGGTCAATCCGGTCGGCAGCCCTACGATCGGGGATACGCCGCACTTCTGGGCCGCGCCGTTCGAGGTGGATAACGAGTTTGGCGGCCACGGATTTCCGAGTTCAATGCCGCCGGGCGCACTCGAGCCGCGCCTGAAAGGGGGTCCGCAGGAGGCAACGACGATCGCCATCGTTGCCACCAACGCCAAGCTCTCGACGCGCGAGGCCCATCGCCTCGCCATCATGGCGCAGACGGGGCTGGCGCGCGCCATCTATCCCGTCCACACGCCGCTCGATGGCGATGTCGTGTTCGCCGCGGCGACCGGCGAGGTGGAGCTCGACGATCCGATCCTTGGCCTCGCCAAACTCGGCACCGCGGCCGCCAACGTGCTGGCCCGCGCCGTCGCCCGCGGCGTCTATGAGGCCGCGCCCGCGCCCGGGTACTGGGCTGGGCCGCCCGCATACCGCACGCTCTTTCCGCCGCGGAGGTGAATGGTGGGGCTAACCGGCGCCGTCGAATTGAAGGGCAAGCCCGCCTCTGCTAGGCCCTGCGCAAGCAACGAGACCCGAGAGACGTCATGATCCCGCGCTACAGCCGCCCCGAGATGGCGTCGCTCTGGTCCCCGGAGACCCGCTTTCGCATCTGGTTTGAGATCGAGGCGCACGCCGCCGCCGCCATGGCGAAGCTCGGCACGATCCCTGAGGCCGCTGCGAAGGTCATCTGGGACAAGGGCAGCAAGGCGACCTTCAACGTCGCCCGCATCGACGCCATCGAGCAGGAGACCAAGCACGACGTCATCGCCTTCCTGACGCACCTCGCCGAGATCGTCGGCCCGGAAGCGCGCTTCGTGCACCAGGGGCTAACCTCCTCCGACATCCTCGATACCTGCCTCAGCATGCAGCTCGCGCGCGCGGCCGACATCCTCATCGCCGACCTCGACCGCCTGCTCGCCGCGCTCAAGAAGCGCGCCTTCGAATACAAGACGACGCCGACCATCGGCCGCAGCCATGGCATCCACGCGGAGCCGACGACCTTCGGGCTGAAGCTCGCCTTTGCCTATGCCGAGTTCGCCCGCGCGCGCGAGCGCGTGGTCGCCGCACGCAAGGAGATCGCGACCTGCGCGCTCTCGGGTGCGGTCGGCACCTTCGCCAACATCGACCCGCGCGTCGAAGCCTACGTCGCCGACAAGATGGGGCTCGCGGTCGAGCCGATCTCGACACAGGTGATCCCGCGCGACCGCCACGCGGCCTACTTCGCGACGCTCGCTGTCGTTGCGTCGTCGGCGGAGCGGCTGGCGACCGAGATCCGCCACTTGCAGCGCACAGAGGTGCTGGAGGCCGAGGAGTTCTTCTCGGAGGGGCAGAAGGGCTCTTCCGCCATGCCGCACAAGCGCAA